>JAFGHO010000040.1 GCA_016930085.1 Spirochaetales bacterium | reverse complement strand
TTTATCGAAATAAGGTTATAAGTATTATGGACCACCTCCAAAGGAGAAACTTCCATTGGAAGTCGTTTCCTTATATTAATGAACCCGGACCGATCAGGCTAACAGCCTCTTTACCTGGTGATAATCAAAAAATAATGTCAATCACCGATGTTTCTATATAAATGAGACCATTGACTATAAAACAGATAGTTAAGATATCAAATGCTTTAAATCAGTTTAATACAGACCAATTTCCCTTTTTTAAAAATCGTATATTAACCTCGATACCATGAGATGATTCTGAATTATATAGATATACTAATCACCGCTTATATAAAATGAAAAATATCAATAGAAAGCGGAAAGTCCCCTTTGTATTGATTGCATTAAAATTGTTATACTTTATGAAGAGGTGATTAATATAATTACGGCTCAACAGAAACCTGGGGAGTACGACGATAGAGTGTTCGAAGCCTTAATACCGAGTCGTGGCGATTCATCAGCGGATTGAAGTAAAAATCCACCTGCAAAGTCCGTTCTCCGAACGGCGGTGGCATTGCTACCAAAACATACCGGGAAATTCAAAGGCATAGCCTTTATCGAAATAAGGTTATAAGTATTATGGACCACCTCCAAAGGATAAACTTCCATTGGAAGTCGTTTCCTTATGTTAATGAATATAACGCAGAGGATACGAAAGGAAGGACTAAAAATTGAAAAATAAAGTGGGATTATGGATTGATCATAGAAAATGTATTATGGTTTTCATTAATGGCACAAATGTCGAAAAAAAAATAATCGAGTCAAACGCAGAAAAACATTCCGGCCGTATTCATGGTAAACGATCGACCACGCCGTTCGAATCTCAAATGGTAAAAGCAGAGGACAGACAGGAAAGACATTTTACCGGGCAAATTAATAAATACTTTGATAAAGTGATTTCACATATTGGTGATACTGAATCTATCTTAATATTCGGTCCGGGAGAAGCAAAGCACGAGCTGTTGAAACATATTAATAAGCACAAAATAAACGGGCATTTGGAAGAGATTGAAAGTGCAGACAAGATGACCGATGCTCAGATTATCGCCAAAGTAAAACAGCACAACGTTACATAGAAAAACATGTTCTCGTATAATACGGATTCTTATTAGCGCTTGTAACATTGGAAGGGGTAATTGCAAAAACTTGTACAATAATGAAGAATATACCAGGATAATCATGGATAATAATTATGATAATAGAATATAAGGAGGGTTTTATGAGTAATCATAAAGAAACAGAAAATATTGTCCTGAAAAAGTCGCTACCTTTCTCTCAGATAAACCTATATGGGTATGGTGGATTTTTCATGTTGTTGCGACTGGTGCGCTTTTTGGCATTTTTAGTTTAGCGTTTTATTTATTGGGAATACAATAGTGGATTGGAGTTTTTATTCTCCTTGTCGCCGGTATAATCTGGGGTTCGATTAAATATTTTCAAATAAAGGGAAAAATAAAATTAGAAAAAAGGGAAGCCTATCAACAGGTTTACATCTTATTAAAAATGGGGATAACTCATTTACCCTGTTAAAAATGACGAGCAATGTATTTTATGGGCGGTAATGGAATAATTATTATTTGCCATTATAGGATACGTAAAAAGAAATCATATTTTTTTTTACGTTTACTATGAGGAGGAAATATTATGATTTTTAAAGGAGAAAATATAAATAAATTAAAATGAATAATAATGAATTTCTCAGAGAGATTGCAGAAAGTTTCAATAGGACACCGCAAGAAATACTTGTTTTTATAAGTATTATTCTTTCTATTGTCGGATTGATCACGATTCTGGGTATCATCAAATGGATTATAGATCGGAATAAATTTACTTTAGCTGTAAATTCAAGATTTGAAAAATATGCAGTCAAGTATTCACTTACAAAGCCCGAAATTGACTTGCTCGATCGAATGTCCCGGTTTCTAAAAAATCCTTTGAAAAAATATCTTCTTCTTACAAATTCCCATACGTTCAATACCTGTTTTCATTTGTTAGCAAGCCGGGAAGAATCGGATAAAAAAATTCAGTTGTCGATTTTCAAAAAACTCGGTTTCAGCCGTTTCGATCCCTATAGAGTTCCGGATTCAAGTAATGATATCGCCGAAGGATCCCCTGCGAAACTGATCAGCAAGGACAAGAAGATTATTATAAACGGATTTGTCACCAGGCAGCTGCCGGATGCAATAGTGTTCGAATCTTTGAATAGCTTTATTGGATTTACGAACGATGATGAGGTTTTTCTGGTCACCCATAATTATACCGGTCTTTACGTCTTTAAAACAAGGATCTTGAAAGCTGAAAATAAAACAATTTTTGCAGCTCAATCCAAAAATATTGTAAGGACTCAACACAGGGAATATTTCAGAAAAAATATAGTACTTCCCATATTATTGCGTCGGATAGATTCCAAAGAAGAACCTGATCGTGCAGATATCCGTGATCTGAGTGCCGGAGGACTTTGTGTTACGAATCCCGGGAAAAAATATGTAAAAGACGACGATTTATCTCTATTTTTTCATAAAGAAGCAGAGAACAGGTTCCATCTCTATGGTGAAGTAGTACGAGTGTCCGGAAATAATAAAATTCTTCATATCAAATTCGGTCATATAACAAACAGAGACAGGGATCGTCTTGTCGGTTTTATTCAAAAAGGCATGCCGTATAGGTTAAAGCGGTAAACATAGATACTGCAAAGTAAGGTATGAATGATCCCGATACCTTGCTTTTTTATGATCTCATCCGGGCCAACTCCCGGATCAGACTCTTTTCCCTGTCGGAGAGATTTTTTGGGGTTTCCATCATCACTTTCACATAAAGGTCACCGCAGCTTACGGACTTTTTATCGGCCGGGAAACCCTTCCCCTTAAGGCGGAAGGCGGTACCGTTTTCGGTTTCGGGCGGTATCTTTATTTTGAATCGGCCGGAAAGCGCATTGATCTCTTTTTCACCGCCCAAAAGCATCGTGTACATACTCACGGGAACCTCGATATAAAGATCGTTATCCACGCGTTTATATAATGGGTGGGGGGGAATGCGGATCGTGATATACAGATCGCCTTTTTTGCCGCCGTTTGCCCCGGCGCCACCCTTTCCTTTCAGTTTGATAGTCCGGCCGTCCATGATGCCGGGTTCGAGGGTAATACGCAATGTTTGGTTATTCACCTGGATGACCTTAACACATCCGGAATAGGCCTCCTCCAGTGAAATCTCAAGCTCGGCCTTATAATCATGACCCTTTGACGAATAACTTTTTGAATGAGACCGGAAGCCCGAAAAGGTATCACCGAAAAAGGTCTTGAAAAAATCGGAAAATCCCGCACCGCCGAACAGGTCGTCCATGTCGCCTTCGAAAACCGTATACCCGGAACCATTCCCGTATGCTTTCCTGTTCGTAAAGGGTGAATCCTGCCCGACGTTTTCGTACTGTTCCCAGTTCGAACCGAGTGTATCGTATTTTTTTCTTTTTTCGGGATCCGAGAGGACCTCATGCGCTTCATTGATTTCGGCAAAACGGGCGGCCGCCTTGTTGTCTCCCGGATTGACATCCGGATGATATTTGCGCGCCAGTTTGCGATACTGCCGTTTTATTTCATCCGTGGTTGCCGACTTTGATACCCCCAGTATTTTGTAATAATCCCTGTATTCCATGGTACACCTGCCCCGTCGATAGCCGGGTTTCACCCGATTCTATCGGACTATATTTTTTATCCAATCAGCCCATTTCCCTTTGAAAAAAGGGTGTTCGATAAATTATACTAAAAATAAATGTGTGTGTCATGCATATCCCGTTGTGCTGATCAGGACCGTTCATGAAAGACAGCGATATCATTAGTCAGAGAATACATGTTTTGCTCAGGCTTTTTTTCATTTTGGGTGCGTCCGTCCATGTTATATTGTTCGGACTCTTTGTATATCTCCGCATATTTATCCTCTGTGTCTTCAATATAGCCGGCTGCTGCATCTTTCTGTTCAACTTTTTTCTTCTTAAAAGAAAGTACTACGGCCTGTCCATCCAGCTTGCGATCGGCGATATCGTTCTATATTCGATCACGGCAACATACATTCTGGGCTGGGAGTGTTATGCCGCCCTCTATTTGATCGCGGCCATGGTCTTGATCGCCAATTCGTTTACCATAAAATTACCCTGGAAAATTGCCGAAGTGACACTAACGGCGGGTTTTTTTATCGCCTTGTTTATCATAACCGGGGACGGCGGTCGTATATCAACCGTCGATCGGGGAATTCTCAAAGCCGTCGGTCTTCTCAACATTGTGACCGTGATGTTTACTTTGCTGTTTATGTCGTTCCGAAATTTTATCGAAAACGAAACCCTCCAAAACCGGCTGAAGGAAATGTCCGAAATCGATATTTTAACCGGAGCGTACAACAGACGATTTTTCAACAAATATCTCGATATCGAAATCCGGCGCAATATGAGTCAGATCAGATACAAACTCCGGGGCGAGGTCAATTTCGGGATCGCGATGCTGGACCTGGACAATTTTAAGGAAATAAATGACCGCTACGGGCACCTCATGGGTGATCAGATCCTTATCGAATTTGTCGCCGTTATAAAAGACGCGCTCTTCGAGCGGGATATTCTCTGCCGTTACGGGGGGGAGGAGTTCGTGATTTTATTCACCTCCACATCACGGGAGGGCTCCATTACGGCGATCGAAAAAATCCGGAAACTCGTCGAAGACCACCCCTTCTGTATCGATACGAAAACTCCGGTAAAACATATGACCGTCAGCATCGGGTTTGCCTGTTTCGAGGAAGAGTCGAATATTTACCGGCTTTTAAAGCTGGCCGACAAACGCCTGTACGAAGCCAAAAAAGCGGGGAAAAATCTTGTGATAAGCGATTGAGAGAGGGCGAAGAATGCGGCTGCCGATTACGTGGCCGTAGCATGAAGAGGCGGAAAAATAGGTTTCCCCTTCTCGTTCAGCAAAACCCGGTTACCAGCCCGATATAATACCGTGCGATGATAAGGGCGTCGACGATACCGATGTTTCCATCGCAATCGGCATCCGCTCGGGAAATATCGAACCCCGCGGGATTCAGTCCCACATAAAATTGGGCCGTCAACAGTGCATCGACGATATTGACCGCCCCGTCTGCATTGACATCCCCCCTTTCCGCACCCGGATATGGCGTCGGCGACGGTATCGGGGTGGAAGTGGGCGCGGAAGCCGCAACGGTGAACCGGAAGGGATCAGCTTCCCCGATGTACGGCAGCGTGTAGGTTCTTCCCGGGGCATTCGTTGTGCTGATGTAGTAGGCAATCTCCGTACCGGTTGTACGGGTGATTGTGCCGCTGTAGGTCGTACCGCCGGTATTCCGCATGATCGTGTCGGTGAACGAACCGTTATCCTGTTTGTAATAAAGCCTCACATCATCGGTATAAATGACCTCTCCGGCATATGAGATAATATCGGCCTCTATCCGATATTCGGATGCGGCGGTGAGTGTTCCCGACAGGGGGATATGGTGTATATAAATCATGTTTCTGTCCGGGATGCCCTTGATACGGCAATGAATGGCGTCGCTTGCGTCCCACGAATTATGATTTGCCGCGATACCGAATACACGGTAGCCCGGCATTGCCGTCGAATATGTCCGAATGGCCTTATCATCATTGGGCGAACCGGTAACGGGCACAAAGACTTTGTCGTTGAGGATAAGGGAATTGGTATAGGGTTCGTCATTGGATGTATCGATTCTCACGATGTTATAGGGCGTTCCGTACGACGAGGTTTCATTCCCGAAATACGCCGCCGTTTCTTCAATATCCTGATATTGGGGATCCGAGGGGGACACTTCCCGTATAAGGATAGTATCAACGGACAAGAATTTTCCCCAGCAGTCTATATGATCGATGTGCGTCGAATTCGGGTCTTCCACAATATGCCAGGTTGTTATATTCAAATAGTCGGCGGATAGCTTCCTGATCGCATCTTCATTCAGCAACGGGTTGTCTTCAAACACAAGGCTGGTGGAAGCGGCGACTCCCATACCGTCGGTCATATAATTCCCCCCCTGGATGACCATATCCATGTAATAATAACCGACGCCCAGCACATCGCTTATCGTTTGCGGGATCGAATTATCGTTCGGAGAGTAAAACACCGACATATCCACAATCGCGATTTCGTTCAGATTGTCCGCGATAATAAAAGGACCGTAATCCCTGGTATAGTAGGTATCCACCGGTGCTTGTATGAATCTGCAATTGGAGAGGATCACATTATTGGAACTGTATTGGGATTTCACGATGGCTTCATCGGAAGAGTTTTCGACAATTGTCGTAACGATCACATCCGTTGACATTTCGGCGATCAAATCGAAGGGAACGCCGAAATCCCCGGGATACGCGATAAGGACCCCTTCCATGGGTTCGAATTCGGAAATACTGCGTACCGGCGGCCCGGGTGGTCCGGTTCGCGGGGCTCCGCTTTGAGCAATCAAAAAGAAGGGACAGACGGACATACAAAAAAACATCGGCAAAACAAGACATTGCTTTTTCATACCGCCTCCGATTGCATGCACATAAACCGCCAAAAAATATAAACCCTATATTAATAGTATACAGCTACAGTGCATCGGGTTTGTGTCCTGTACGTGTCTTTTTCCGGGAAATTTCGTGTGTTCGGGACGGGAGCACGATAAAAAAAATGCAGCGGACAGGCGGTTCGCCGTCCGCTGCATTCATGAGGCGTTGATGTACGCTTTAGTCAACCGAGTTGACAATGGCATTGACGATATTGGGATACACGATGGCGCCGCTGTTCCTGTCGAAGAGGCCCAATCCGGTATCACCGGTAACGCCGTTGTCCCAATAAATCGGGACGATATCATTGGCAGCCGCAGCTTCGGTGACGTACCTGTTCCAGCGGACCCGTGAGGTTTCGAAGCCGGAAACGCCCTGCCGTGAGGCCACGCCGTACTCGCCGAGAATCACAGCAATACCCCGGTCGACGAAATGTATCCTCATCTTCTCCATCTGCCCGTCGCACCAGGCTTCGTTCGCCCAGGTTTCTTCCGAACTCGGCCACTCGTTTATGTTACTCGAGGTGTTCAATGTAAAGTTGTAGGGATCATAGTAATGCACTTCCATCATCAGCCGGCCGGTGACCGTATCGTTCGGAATTACCGCGAACTCGACGGTATGATCGATATTGGTATTAAAGCCCTGGACGATCAGGTAGCGATCCGCGTTGTTGCCGCCCGTGCCACGCACGGTGGTGACAAAGGTCTGGTTAAAACTGTTTTGTACATCCACGTATTCCTGTGTCGGCGTACTGTAATCGCCGTCATTCATGACCTCGTTGGTTCCGGCAAAAAGAAGGCGATTGTCGTAAGCGCGGAAATGATCGGCGATCTGTTCCCACATAACGGCAAGACGGTGGTTCAGGGAATCACGGTTGGAGTAGAAAGGATGATTCAACCAGCCGCCGTCCCAGTGCTCATTGATAATGACATACATACCCGCGTTCAAACCGTAATTGACGACTTCCTCGACGCGGTTCAGCCAGGCGGTATCGATAATGTAATTCGCCTGGTCGGTAAAAACACTCCATGCCACCGGAATACGCAGGGTGTCGAAACCGGCCGCCTTGACCGCGTTGACGAACGATTGAGTTACCTTTGGATTACCCCATGCCGTTTCGTTGCCGGGTCCCATGGACTCCATCGAATTCCCCAGGTTCCAGCCCGCACCCATTTGCCTCGAAAACTCGACGGCGTTCGATCCCGGCCGCGGTGTGGTATTCGGTGTCGGCGTCGGTGTCGCCGTCGTATTACAGCACTGTAATCCCGTAATCGAACCGACATACAACTGGGCAATCAGCAATGCATCGACGATATTGATCTGGCTGTCGCAATTAACGTCGCCGACCGCTTCATCGGCGCACGCGGCAAGACCGACGTAACATTGCGCGGTAAGGAGGGCATCGACGATATTGACGGCACCGTCGTCATTGACATCACCGCACAACGCCGCCTGTCCCGTCGCCGTCACATTTGAAAATGAGAGTAAGGCAAGGATAAACAGAAGATGTAACATTATTTTTTTTCTTTTCATTTTTTCCTCCTGATAATTTTTAAAATACCCGCGATCGGAGCATGATCGAAAGGTTTAAAGCCATCAAGCAGTATATAATCATTTTATGCACACATGAACCCCGGAAACTATCAATTAAAAAATATATTTTCTTACTTTTACGCATAATTGTCTCAATTTCGGTTGGAAATATATATAAATGGCCGGCTGAACCGCTATACCGGATATAAATTTGAGCTGAGAGCAGTATTTATAGCAGTCTATCAAAAATCATGTATTAACATCGTCATGTGGATATTGTTTCGATTTATTTTTACATCGACTTCAAGGGACATATAGGTAATTACGGGAAACGATAATACAAAATCAGCCGGGTTTATTTTCACATATTTCAGAGTAAATCAAAGCAGGATGCACTTTTTATACGTTATACAATGTATGAGAATGAACAATACAAGGAGTATGGCATGTTACAATCAGACGTGCATGAATTCCATTTTGTTATAACAGAAAAAATAAAAGAAAAACTACAAAATCTGAAATTATTCGGACCGTGGAGAACATTATCCGGTGTCATTGTAGGGATCATGGAGCTTGTCGATCCATTAATTATCAAAGAGCATATATGGGGAAGGCAACGAATGAGTCGTTATCTACCGGTATCACGCCATCCGGATGAAAGCCGGAAACACGTCCATGTGTATTTCCCCGAGGATGTGTATCGAAAGATAAAACTGCTGCATGCCGATTTGAATTTTTTTAGTATCGCCCAGCTTTTAAGGTTGTTGTTGGAGTTGTTTTTAGTGATGGTGGAGAAATATGGAAATAAGGTAATTGAAGAATTTGAGAAAAGTTTTAAGCTATGGAATATTGAGGAGAAGAGTTTAAAGTTAACCACTCGAAGGAAATTACGACAATTGTTGAAAATAATCCAACATCTACCGGGGTCAAATAGATTGATTTCCATGTATACGAATCATTTTTCACCATTTTGGATACTTCGGCTTTAATCGAATACACATACCAACCACACCCGCTTCACACAATTATTTTTCAACCGAAATAAAAACCGCCGGACCCGATAATCTTATACCTTCAACAATTCCGGTTTCAACAGGGAGGCCCCCATAAAAGGACCTCCGCTTATATACGTAAACGATAGTCGTGTTTCCTATAAAGACGGGATCGATCCCACGTAATATTGCGCAACACGCAACGCGTCGACGATATTGATATTCCCGTCCTGGTTTGTATCACCCGCATCGGGATTAAAGCCGGCGGGCTCGAGTCCCACATAATATTGGGCGATAAGAAGAGCATCCACGATGTTGATCGTACCGTCACCATTCACATCGCCTGTAAGCACGCCTCCCGTCGGCGTCGGGGTGGGAGTTCCCGGAGTTGTCGGTGATGGAGTTCCGTCTCCTCCTTCCGGTCCCCGGCCGTATACCAGCTCACCGTCATGATAGATGGGTACGTACTGTTCGTCAGTGTATTCTTTTGTAAGGCCCTGTCTGGAATAATCGTTCGTCGGGTCCCAATGGGCGATATTGTCCGATGCGATATCCGGAAACAAACCGAACTGAAGCTCCCTCGCTCCAATCACACCGCCGTTCCAGGAGAACTCGTAATAATATTCATTACCGCCCGATTCAAAAGGTCCATTTGCCGTCACAGACCCCCCGTAGCGGGATGCCTGTTCGTCATAATATATCTGCATGTTGATGTCGTCTATCGTCTGCCCTGCTTCTATCTGTTCACTGATATCGAAATAGTAACGGCAACTGATTCCTTCAACAGGTTTGGGCAAGTGAATCGGAATTGCGTGAAGCCGCAGCGTTACCTGGGTGCGTTCATCATTTTCCTGTTCGATCTTACCCTCCATCCAGAACTGCTTCGCCGTATCCGGTTCGGGGGGAGGAAAACCGGCTACCGGTTCATGACCTTCCGCTCTGCCGTAAATATCGTACAGGCCCGCCAGGGCCCCTACAAAACCGGCATTGTAATCGATGGCCACTTCATTATACGCATATTCGCTCACGAGATCGATATGTTTGTCGTCTTTATCCGGTCCGCTGGCAAGGGCGCCCCAGAGGGTGTGCCTGTGCTCCTCCGGATCGACCATGCTGTTGGTAAAGGAACCGTGGGCCGCCCTGTGGTGCGGGTGCCGGACATAGGTATCTCCATAACCCACGATGTAAGATAGATCCAGGGGATTGTCGCCCATGATGTAATCCATTTGCCCCCTGGCCCATGCGGTAAAATCCGTCCTGTCGTGATGTTTCCCATAGATAAGGGCGCACAGCTGCGCTGCCGTATTATACCGCGCGGATCCCCATGTGTTGATCACACCAAAACCGCCGGGTGAGTACCCCAGGTAACCGCCCCCCATGCTTTCGTCCTTATGCGGCACCTCACCGCCCGACCAGAACTCGAGGTTCCAGCGCGCCCAGCCGTCGAAATCGTCATTATCCGGGAAAAGGACGGATAATCTGACAAACATCCCGCTCCAGACCGCGTCCCAGCAGTGCACCCAGATATTGACCCAGGTATCCCCCGGATATCTGAGTATACGTTCCAGATAGCCGGTATAATTGCCGTTGGCATCCTGCGCAGAAATATCGTCGATGTAGGACATCTCTCCCGTGGCTTCGTACAGCCAGGTGGCTGCCCATGACAGTTCATCATAATCGTAATCGGAACCGTAATACCCCCCTGAATCGGCCGTACCCCGGTATTGGACGGCAAACTCATAGAGTGCGCGGGCGTTCTCCAGGCAGCTATCCGCATAAGCGGGGTCCGAATCACTCATGATGAGAGACATGGCCGCAAGGGAAGCGGCCGCCTGGGCGCATACGTCACTCCCCGGTTTTTCCGGGTATGCAAACCAGGCCGGCCGGGGATACGTGACCCCGGATTGTCCGATAACTTTCAGCCCCTCGGGGTCCTGTAGTTCAGGCGGGCCCCAGAAGGCATGATCGACGGAACCGTCGCCAGTCTGGTAACAATAGGCGACGACATTGCCGCTCGAGTCCTTGAAGGTACACCGTAGGAAAAAATCCGTAAAATATTTGAGTACTTCGACCATATGATCGTAGTTCCCCGTATCGATAAATGCCTGTTTGAACTCGATAAGTCCCCATGCGAGAGTCGAAGCGGAATACCCCTGGGGTAAACCGAATTGAACATGGTCCCCGGCGTCGTGATACCCGCCGATCAGGTTCATCGTACCGTCGCCGTCAGGATCGAGGATACTCCTGTTGGCCGATATAAATGAGGCTGAAAGATTCGTGTGCTCCGGATCGAGCGGGATCGCCGAGTCTTCCAGGTGGCACGGCCCCCTCCATTCGAGTCTGTTCGTCCCCGTGAAACCGCATTTTTCCGCATCGTAAAAATAGATCGATTTCTGGAGGGCTTCCGCATAATTGACATAGAATGACTGGGAGGTCAGGGGAAACAAGACACAGCAACAAAAACACAGCATCAATAGCATGCTTTTTTTATTCATTTCATCAACTCCTTTTTATTGATTTTGCTTTTAATCTTTATTATATATATACCTCAAATGTCCAGGCAAATCAAATAGCATGAAAACAAACTGCATCCCGATTCATTTCAGGCGGTATTGGTATAATGTTCGTGGTGATAAGTATCGAATTTGCATCAACATCCCCAATAAAAAATCCACAAAACCCTTGGCCGGGTATCGGATATTATCCGGCAGGGATTATCGAATGTATGCTTATTGTACATGAAATCAATGCTCCGGTCAAGGATAATAATGCAGATCCTTCCGGCGTTCCTTCGAATCGGTTTTGTCATTCTCGTTTCCATGAAAGGATTTTTCATGCATTATACATTTTCCCGTCATTTATAAATCATTCCGCCTTAACCTGCTTGACAGTACTTTTCATTTCAATTAACATAATTTTTTAAGTAACGTTAACGTAGGCGAATCAAAAAGCCTGTCGGGACAATATCGTCACATGAGAATATGTTATCCCCGATGATTTCCGACGTGGTACAACATGGTTTGAATCGAAGATTGAACCATAGAGGAGACAGTGAGAGTGAAGGTTGCTTTGTCAACTCAATCGATATCCGTGCCTGAAAAGCTGCAGAAACTGGGCACCTATTTCCACCGTTACGGCGTGCTTTATTTGCTGATGATTCTGCCGCTCACCTACTTTGTTATTTTTAAATATATCCCTATGACCTATATCCAGGTCGCCTTTAAAAAGTACACCATCATCAAAAGTCCCTGGGAAATGCCCTGGGCGGACAACGGCGGCTTCGAATACTTCATCAAGGCCTTCTCCAACCGTGACTTCCTCTACGCGCTGCGGAATACCATCATGCTCAATCTGCTCGACCTGGTAACGGGTTTTCCCGCTCCCATCATGCTGGCGTTGCTGCTCAATGAGTTGAGGATACGATGGTTCAAACGGGTTACCCAGACGATCGCCTACCTGCCGCACTTTCTGTCATGGATCATCATCTATGGCATGGCGGTCCAGCTTCTAGCTCCCACTTCCGGTCTCGTCAACATCGTGCTTAACCGTATGGGTATTAAATCCATTCCTTTTTTGAATGATTCAACGTACTGGGTGGGTACCTACGTGTTTTTGGGAATCTGGCGGGATGTCGGCTGGAACACCATTATCTACCTTGCGGCGATAACGGCCATCAATCCCGAGCTCTATGAGGCCGCTTCGATGGACGGTGCGGGCCGCATCAAAAAGATGTGGCATATAACATTGCCGGGGCTGCGTCCCACGATCGTCGTTCTGCTTATTTTGAGTCTCGGGCGCATTCTCGGCAGCGAGTTCGACCGGCCGTATGCACTTGGGAACGCTCTGGTAAAAGACGTCTCCAATGTTATCGCCACGTTCGTCTATACCTATGGTATCCGGGGACTCCAGTTCTCGCTGACGACGGCGGTCGGGATGTTCCAGTCCGTGGTATGCGTTATTTTCCTCTTCATTGCAAACGGGCTGGCCAAAAGAATCGGTGAGCAGGGCATTGTATAAAGGAGGGCATTCATCATGGTAGCATCGAAAAAATCGATAATCGGTGACTGGATTGTCGTTTTTATCTGCGTCCTTCTTATTCTGATCTGTCTGCTTCCGCTTTTAAACATTTTAGCCCGTTCGTTGAGTGCTTCGGAGGCGATAATCCGCAACGATGTGATGCTTTTACCAAAAGGGTTCAACTTTGAGGCCTACCGCCTGGTACTCAGCGATACCAAATACACCTGGTCCCTTGCCTGGACCGCGATATTGACGGTCATTTGTGTCGTCGTATCCCTTTTTATGACCACGATCTGTGCCTACCCGCTTACCTACAAAAAACTCAAAGGACGCCGGTTCTTCAGCGCTTTTATCATATTCACCATGTACTTCTCGGCGGGTACGATCCCGATGTATTTGCTGCTCGGTGATTTGAAAATGCTCAACAAGCCGGTAGTGCTTATCATTCCGTACTGCCTTAACGTCTTCTATATGATCATCATGCGCAGTTTCCTTTCACAAATCCCCGACAGCCTGCGCGAATCCGCGGAGATCGACGGCGCGGGGCCCATCCGGATACTCTTCAGTATCTATCTGCCGCTGTCCGCCCCGGTGATCGCCACCCTCTGTCTCTTCTACGCCGTCGGACGATGGAACGGCTTTTCGGACGCGCTGATGTTCATGAACGACAGATTTTACTATCCCATCCAGTTGCTGTTGTACAATATAATCAACTCCATCTCCGATATAGAAATCACGACACAGGAAGGTTTCTCGCCCCCGGGACTTTCGGAGTCGCTCAAGGCGGCAACGATCATCTTCGCCACCGTGCCGATCCTGGTAGTGTATCCCTGGCTGCAACGATACTTTATCACAGGCGCTACCCTGGGCGCAATCAAGGAATAACGGATCCATGGACACGTTGTGTCTATCAATATATTTAAGGAGGATTGATATGAAAAAAGCTTTGCCACTTCTTCTTTGTATTACCCTGATAGCGCTTGTCCTGCTATCGGGATGTGCACAGCAAGAAAAAAAGCCAGGCGCCATTACCGTCGAGATATACGATCGCGGTAACCCCGGCGGCTCCAAACCGGAAGACAACTTCTTTACCGAGTTCATCAAAAAAGGAATGCTCGACACCTACAATGTCCAGGTCACATTCAAACCCGTACCCCGTTGGACCGAGGTCGAGGTGCTCAACAACCTGCTTGCCGCCAATGAGGCACCCGATATCTGTGTCACCTACAGCTATCCGACGATCCTGACCTATGCCAATATGGGCGGCGTATTGGACATGGCTCCCTATCTGAAAAAATATAAAAACAAGCTGCCCAACTTATGGAAACTCCTGGGCGACCGGAACATTTACTGGGACAGGGATCCTAAAGCCGGTACGGTATGGTGCATCGAAGCACTACTGTTTAATAATATGCGTAACAGCGTTTTCGTCCGCGAGGATTGGCTTAAAAAACTGAACATCACAGAACCCACCACCCTCGAGGAATTCGAAGCTATGCTTGTCGCCTTCAGGGATAACGCAAAAACCCTCCTCGGTTCGAATGCGGACAAAATGATTCCTTTCTCCTTGAGTATCGATGTCGGCTGGCGGGCGGATCCGCTTTCGACATCCTTCGTTCCCGACAATATCTCGGATAAAGAGATGTGGATCAATGGTTTCGACGACAGACGGCTCTTGTGGCCCGGTATCAAGGAAGGATTCCGGGTGCTTAACAAATGGTATAACGAGGGGCTTATCTGGAAGGATTTTCCGCTTTATTCCTACAGTGACACGACCGAAGGCAATCTGCAGAAAGCGGGTTACGTGGGCGCCTATTTCGGCAACTGGGATTTGCCCTACCGCGACCAGGAAAATGGTATTCAGGCAAATCTGAAGAAGCTGGTCGGACCGGACGCCGCATATATCGCGATCGAGCCGTTCAAAAACGACGCGGGCAAGTACAGGAAGTATCTCAGCGCGCCTATCGACCGCAAGGTCTTCTTCCCCGCCACCAACAAAGATCCGGTCTCCTCGCTGATGTATCTCGAGTGGCTTGCCACGCTTGAAAACCGCAGATTCCTCCAGATCGGCGAAGAGGGAGTCAACCATGAGAAACAGGCTGACGGCTCGGTGAAAGCCATCGCCGCCACAGGTGACAAGATCATGAACTCCCCGAACAACATCGATTATACCATTATCATCAACGGTCTGGATCTGGGCGATCAGGATCTGAATATCAAATCACTCGCCCTGGCCTACCCGGGCGTCGACAAGAGCTATCTGGAAAAATCCTACACGATAATGAAACACGATTCGCGGATTACTCCCAATTTCAATGTCGGCGATATCAAAGCTGAAGAAGGGATGGGCCCGGCACTCAAAGAAAAACGCGACACCCTTCTGACCAAAGCGGTTATCTCAAAACCGGATCAATTCGACGCGGTATACGACGCCGGTATGAAAGATTACCTGAACTCGGGCGGTCAGGCCATCATCGACGAACGCAGAGCCAAATACGAAGAGATATTCGGAAAATAACCACATTTTTCTATGACATCAACAATGGGACCCGAGATAACTCGGGTTCCATTGTTTTTATGATATGAATGCCCGCGGCGTTGTACCGTTGATCCGGCTTCGTGAATAACATCCGGACTGAGAAGGAGATTTCCCCGGGGTCATATATTCCGTCTCAGAAGGAGGCGGCTTGCATATGTTAGTCAATCAGCAAAAACCGTTGATGAGGCCGACATAGTACTGGGCGATCAGCAAGGCATCGACGATGTCAATATTTCCGTTACAATTCGTATCCGCCATGGAGGTATCGAAATTTGCAGGGTCGAGGCCGACGTAATACTGTGCGACCAAAAGCGCATCGACGATATTGATGGTATTGTCGTTATTGACGTCCCCCGGATTTCCGGGAACCGGTGTCTGTGTTCCGCCGCCCGTGAATCTGTACCAGTTGACATTGAAAAGGCTCTCGCCGCCGCTCCCCGTGAATTTTAAAAACAGATCGTGCAGACCGGTAATTGTGTTTATCGATGCCGATACCGTCTGCCAGTTCTGCAATCCGCCGGTATTACCCACATTGACATTTACCGCCGCCTGGCCGGAGACATTATCAAGGATCACCTGAATGGTTCCTCCACCGCTGTTTGACGCAACACGTGCCTCGAACCCGTTCGCGCCCGCCCCGAAATCCACATTCGATATTTTCACCCAGTCGCCATTGCCGAGACTGGTAAGGTTTGTCGTCCCTTCAGAGCAATGCTCCGTCTCTATGCCGGATTCATTGTCGATGGTTTCGGCCTCAATCAGTGTAAAGGCATCCACATTACCCAATGCGGGGACACCCGCCTCCGATGCATTCACGCTCTGGATAGTACCATCGCTGTTGTAATAGAGCCGGTCAAGACAGATCGAACGCTGATATGAAGAAGCCCCCCGCTCATTCGCCACCGCCCTGTTATGGTAAAAAATATACCACTGTCCATTGTATTCGATAATGGAGTGATGATTGTTATTGCTGTTATTGCTCCATGGATTTCCAAGGACGGTCCCCCTGTGCTGGAAACCGGTCATGGGATTCGAACTGGTCATATAATCTATTTTGAGTCCGCTCGAGGAATCGGTCGAGTACGAAAAATAATAAATCCCGTTCCTTTTATGCATAAAGGCGGCCTCAAAGAAATTCGGGGCATCGATGGTGACCGCATCGCCGCTCACACTGGTCATATCGCTGTTGACGCGCATGACGCGCGCATTTCCGGGGCCGCCGCCCCCGAAATAGATATATGCCTGGCCGTCGGTATCGACAAAAATACAGGGATCGAAAAGCCATTCGACATTACAATTGGGCATACTCTTTGTAATCATGGCCCTTCCCAAAACATCGCTAAACGGGCCCGACGGCGAGGTGCTTCCGGCAACCCCGATGGCGCTGGCGCCGTCCGGGTAATACAGGTAGTAATACCCGTTGCGGTATATCATGGAGGGGGCGTACGCCAGATTCGCCCAGGAAGAATCCGTACGGGCGTCGAACACAATACCGTGATCCTGCCAGTTAATGAGATCGGAGGAAGAAAACACGTAATAATTCCAGAGCTGGCTGTAATCCGACTGCGTATCCTGGTCATGGGTGCAAACGACATACATTCGTCCGTCCACAATATAAGCGGAGGGATCTGCCGTATAGACATGGGAGACCAGGGGATTGTCCGCATAAACGGATAAAACGGCGGCGAAGAGAAAAACGGATACGAGTACCATACATGGCTCTATCCTCCGGGAGAGATGCTTCGAAAACATTTCTTTTTTCATAATGACATTTCCTTTTCTTTAAATAAGATAGCCAAAACAATAATCCCCGTCATTTTTCCAAACCGGGACAGGGTAATTCTATCATAAGCAACGTTAACGCACAAGTAATTTCTTTCTAAGGATATCGTGCACGCAAGGCGTCCAACTCGGATTGTGTAATTTGTACGACACTGCAATGTTTTGCATTGGAAGGAAACGTTACCTGAATTCTCGTAAAGTTTTGAAAATCGGTCGTTTCATGGACTTCCATGGCATAATCGAAAGGATCGACTATCACGTGCCATTTAGTCTGCCCGATCAATTGAAATGCTTCAGGGCCTTCGGTCGGCAGCTGGCCGTCGGTAAAGACTTCCTGTCCTGACGGAAATCCCTGACTCAGACGGCTTGTCCGGCTCAGCCTGTTGTAATCGTCAAGCAACCCCACTTTATGAAACCCTATATACTCACCATTAAAATATAATATGGTCAGATCGATGTCATAATCACCGATATCATACCACATGGATGGAGTGCTCACATTGATAAAATCGGCCGTCGTCGAACGCCAAATGACATTATAACTCCTGGCACTCGTATTGGACGCCCAGAATATATAATACAGGTTTTCTTCCCGGCACCAGACAAATTCGGGGGCCCAGCATTTATCCGTATCCGTATGCGTCATGATGTCGACGGTACCGCCGTTCCAATTGATCAAATCACCCGATCTCCAAACGGCTATTGTCCTGCCCGACATGGCCGTGGTATGAACAAAAGCGAATGTGCCGTTTTGCAGACGGTGGATATAGGGGTCCCTTACGAATTGCTGCATCACCGGATTGTCTCCGTTTAGCGCGGTAAACGACCGTGCATCCGGATCGGTGCTGACGGCATAATGAAGCTTTTCATTCTCATTACGGAAATAGGCCAGAAGATAGGCGACATACGGACCGGAACCGGGTATCGCTGTCGGTGAGGGAGTTTCATCCGGGCAGGACAATGCCGATATGAGACCGACGTAGAACCGGGCCACAAGAAGGGCATCGGTGATATTGATACCGCTGTCTGCGTTCACATCTGCCGCTGTGGCATCGAAATTTTCCGGATTCAAACCGACATAGTACCGGGCGATGAGAAGTGCGTCGACGATGTCGATGTTTCCGTTCGCATTGACATCCCCGCAGGTCGCCGCACATAGAAGATACAAACACCATATAAACGGCACCAGGATTATCGTCCTGATCACCTTGCTTTTTTCCATTGTTTTTCTCCTTTTTTCTTTTTAAAACACACGACCATATGATACCTCTTTCACAACGTCGACCTCAACAAAAGCCTGTAATCAGGCCTACATAATATCGGGCAACCAGGAGGGCGTCCACGATATTGATGCTCCCGTCGCAATTGGTGTCCGCGTTTCCGGGAATGAATCCGGCCGGTTCGAGCCCCACATAGTACCGGGCGACCAGAAGGGCGTCCACGATGTTGATCGTCCCGTCACCGTTTGCATCCCCTAAAGCACCATTCCCCCCACCGGGCGGGGTGTTTCCGAGAGTCGAAACTTCCGAAGCACTCAATGCCCTGTTGTACACGACGAAACCGTCGATCTCGGCATTCAGGTAGGGATCGTTCGACCATTGAGATCTTCCTATATAGTTGTTCGTGGTATTCCCCAGATCGGCAGGACTTAATGTCATACCGGTATTCCTCCCCACTTCCTTTGTGTTGATGTAAAGGATACCGGTGTTCCCGCTCCTGGTGACCGCCAGATGCTGCCAGGAACCCGCAGACAGGGCGCCTGTTCCGTTTATGCCCTGTTCCCCGTCATTGCCCGAGGTGGTGATACAGAAATAAGGATACCCCGTATTGCCGGATGCCGGGGTGAGCATCATGAAGACATTCGTATCGCCCCCAAAGTCGAAGATTCTCGACCAGGTATCGAGCGAGTTCAGTTTTACCCAGCAGGCAATCGAAAAATTATAAAGGTCGCTGGCAAGCCCGTCCGGGAGGTCAACATAGCTTGAGTTCGAACCGTCGAGCGTATACGGTCCGCCGCTCCAGATCGGATTCTGATTCGGTGGCGTTGTAGGAAGCGGGGTTTCATCCGGGGGTGATGTCGGAGTGGGTGTTGAATCCCCGGAAGAACCGGAAATTATCCCGACAACTTCCGCATTATAGTTTTGTGCCGAACTGTACGTTCCCCTCCACCACAAAAGGGCGGTGTGCTGGCCGTCCCATTTTGGCACAATAGGGCGGAAATTATCACGAGAAGAGTTCTCCGTCACCGGTGTCCATGTCCAGCTTGCTCCCTGGTTGGAGGTCTCCCCTTTGAAAATCTCACGAATCCCAAGGTTTGTACTGTCGTTCCGTGGGTCGACAGGCGTTGAAACATAAATGACATCCGGATTGCCCGGGTCGATTGCCGCCAATCCCACGTAATCTTCCTCGCTCGAGTACATTTTCGGTCCTGCTTTGCAGAGGTAATGATTCGACCAGCTCGATCCGTTAAAGCGGGCATATATGTAACGGTGGTCCTGTTCGGAATTATTGGCGCGGCCTGAAAATATAACAGCGATGCTATTGCTGCCGTACGTCTGGATATCCGACATCCAGCAGTGAGATACGGGAACACCGCCCATATTCGTATCGGCGGCGAACACCCGTGTAAAACCGGCGGGTATCGGTGCGTTTTTATCCGTAATATCGCTGTCCATGACGTTTCCGGTGGAATTGTAACTTTTGCCGCCCCTGATATAACCGTGATAAATACTTGTATTATAATCCCTCGGGTGATGCTCCGTTCCGATAAAATCAATACGGTCAACTCCATTGCCGCAGTACTTGAAATAACCGTTGACATACCCGACGCTCTGATCCGGTTCCGTCAGGAGTCCTCCGTATGACCAGTTTTGTCCCTGGTCCGTGGAAACCAGCATATTCGGACTCCGTGCAAAGTTTCTGACAAAGTTGTAGATTTTGCCTTCCGATGAGAGGTACCATAGATTATTATACGTGACATCATAATCGGTGCCCCCGGAGATGTTGTTCCAGTTGAAGCTCCGTTCGGCACCCCAGCTGCCGTTACTGTAAATCCGCCAATAGGTAAAGCGATCGTTGTTGTGGCCCGCATACGCTGCAAGATAGTTGCCGTTCGGGAGGACCAGAATTGCGGGGGCATTGTGGTCATCACAGCTGAAACGGGTGCTGAGGGTAGACCGCTGGGATTGTCCGGACTCAAGATCATAAATAACTACCTGAATCTCTCCGCTGCTTCTGACGGAACCGACAACCAGCTTGCCTCCCCCGGTATCGATGACGGCCCGTTCGTCCTGGTACCAGCACCAGGCGCCATTGTCATTAAACTGAATAATCTGGCTGAAAGCGGAAACAGATAAAAAAACAATAAATAAAAGACCGATTATTTTTTTCATATCTTTTTTCCTTTCCTTTTTTTATATAATATGAACTATTAATCCGACTTTTTACGATTATCCTGTTAATGTAATTCATCCCGGGAGTATCATATTCAGTCACATAACTGCATAACTCCTGTCGCCGCCCAGATCACCGCGGCCTGACCATGATAGTCGCCTGTGCTTCTCGGGCGGTCAAAGTAGAATTGAAGGCTGGAACCTTCACCGGTTCCTATACAGATATTGCTTACTTCGCCGTTTGCATTAACATAACCGGCAAGGGCCCTGAAACCCCGCTCCACAACGGGCAGGTATTCACTCTCCGAGAGCCAGCCCATGCGGATACCCGTGGATATGGCAAAAAGGAACATGCCCGTACAGGAGGTTTCGAGATAACTGGAGGACTCGGTAATAACTTGATGCCACATACCGCCGGAATCCTGGTAACCGGCCAGTGCCGACATCATCCTGGTATATGCATTCATGATGGGAGTGTAGCCGGAATGACTTTGCGGCATGACCATTAATATTTCTGTCATTGCAGAAGCTGCCCAGCCATTACCCCTGCCCCAGAAATACGGCGCATTTCGCGTATGGTGGAAAAGCCCGTTGGATTGCTGCAGTGTGTTGAAATAGGCTTCAAACTGAAGCCTGCAACGGTCGAGGTATTTCGTATCCCCGGTTGCTTTATAAGCCTGTGTTTGCAGGGAGCAGATCATCCATAAATCATCTACCCAGTATCTCGTATATTTGCATAATCCGTTACTGTTCGGTGGATTAAACTCCTCATCTGCAAGATACACGCCGTCGTCGCGGTAACGTGAAGTATTCGTCTGCCGGTACAACTCCAGGGCCCATATCCCGAAAATATTATCATCCACGCTTCCGGTGGGCCGGGAACCGGGATACAGGTTCACACTCCCGTTTATCAGGGTCGAATCCTGTGTCAATCCGGCATAGACCAATGTCCCGTACCAGACACAGGCTACTGCATAATAGGTGTCGGTCGGACCCCGGTTGAGCGTGTTGTACGCAATACGGTTTGCGACGTTCCCGGCCGAATCGCATACCGCGGGATCGATATTCCCGGCCCCGGTCGGTACGGGAGTCGTTACTGCCGTCGGCTCCGGTGTTATATCCGCAGGCGGGGTACTTCCAAGAGCTGAAACTTCCGAAGCGCTCAAGGCCCTGTCATAGACAACGAAGTCATCGATACCGGCGTTCAGGTAGGGATCATCGGACCACTGGGATCGTCCAATATAGTTGTTCGTGGTATTCCCCAGGTCTGAAGGATTTAACGTTATGCCGGTATTTCTCCCCGCTTCCTGTGTGTTGATGTAAAGGATCCCGGTGTTCCCGCTCATAACCACTGCGAGGTGCTGCCAGGAACCCGTCGACATTCTGCCGGTTCCATTGATACCCTGTTCTCCGCTATTACCCGAAGTGGTAATACAGAAATACGGGTACCCCGTATCTCCCGAAGCCGGTGTGAGCATCATGAAGACATTCGTGTCCACCCCGAAGTCGAATATCCGCGACCAGGTATCGAGCGAGTTCAGTCTTACCCAGCAGGCAACCGAAAAATCGTCCAGATCGCCGGTTATCCCGTCCGGGAGGTCCACATAGTCGCTTGTGCCGTTGAGTGTATATGGTCCGCCACTCCAGACAGGATCCGTCTGGGGAGGCGTTTCATCCGGGCAGGACAATGCCGATATGAGACCGACGTAAAACCGGGCCACGAGAAGGGCATCGACGATATTAATCGTACTGTCCCCGTTCGCATTTGCCGCGGTGTCATCGAAATTCGCCGGATTCAAACCGACATAGTACTGGGCGATGAGAAGGGCATCGACGATGTCGACGTTTCCGTTTGCATTGACATCCCCGCACGATGCCGCACAGAGTTCATACGAACAGCATGCAAGCAGTACCAGCATTATTGTTGTAATTACCTTGCTTTTTCCCATTGGTTTTCTCCTTTTTTTTAATACATATATAAACCTCTCATCCATTTTCCCGTTCGGAATGTACATACTGACAACCATATGCAATCAAACCCGTAAAAACACCGCCGTGACACTATGTATTATACCATACCTGTTTTACCTTTGTATGAGAAATTTTTCTTCGAAACCACGCCTTGTAAAAATCCGATAGACGGCCTTGATTCCGTATAGATGTTTTGAAACGCGTATTCCTCAGCCGCCATCGCTCCGGCAACAACAGACTCAGCATCATAGGCTTGCAACATCGTTGTCCGCGCACGGCGGAGAGGCCGTGCGCGGACGAGATGTCGATATTTTGACCGGCTATGTCAACACGATGGTGTTACTGGAGCGTGAGCAGGCCCGGCCGGTACGGCAGCAGGCCGTAGTCACCACCCGAACCGGGATCGCGTCCCTGGTAGAGGAACTGCAGATTGCACGGGTCGATGGTAAAGGTCTGGTCGGGATTTTCTCGAACCAGATCCCCGTGGCTGATGTCGTTGGTCCAGGCGCTGCCGCTGAACGTCACGTTGTTCCTGCCGGCAAAGGGGTTGCTTTCGGATGCGGCCAATGCCGTCCACGAACCGCCGAGACTTGTCGCAGTGTACGCGCGATAGTATCTCCCGCCGCTCCCGATCGACTCGATGAGCATGAGGTACTGGTTCGCCCCCTTGACTGTGTAGACCTGCACGCCCTCGAACAGGTCGTTTGTGCTGCCGCTCATTATGGTCGTGTAGGAACTGCCGAAGCTTCCCGGGAAGTTTCCGATCGGCATACTGGACCGGTAGATGTTTCCATTGTCCCCGGCGAAGAACAGGTAGCAGTTCGAGCTGTCGCATATCACCGTCTGGTCGATCGGCCCCGTGCTCGAACCGGAAATGCTTCCGGTGAAAAGCGCGTTCGCGCCCGACCATCCGTTCGCGTTGGCAGGGTTAGACGATGTTTTGTAGCAGAAGGCGGACGAGCACCACTGGTAGGCGAGTACCCAGATGTCCTTGGGGGCGAAGTAGAAGAGCGTTGGGGCTACTGTACCACTCGACATCCCGTTCTGGGAGGCAGAGCCCATCTGGGACCAGTCACTGAAGAGGCCGAAGTTCATGGAACCCCATGTCGATCCCGTGTCGTGATATGTCGCGTAGACGAGGTGCTGCCCATTATAGACAACGTTGGTGAAGTCCTTGAGCGAGACCCATCCCGATTTCGGCTGCGCGAGCGGGCCCGTCGATGTCCACCTGAACGTCGAAGGAAGAGTGCACGTTGAGCCGGGCGTTGTCGGCGTCGGTTCGACCGTCGATGCCGGTTCAACCGTCGGAGTCGGTGTCGGTCCCGGAGTCGGGGCTTCACCGGGCCGAACACTGATACCGTTGACCTTCGGATTTTCGGTTACCGGGCTGAACTGAATGACGATCTGCCCGCTTGAAGTGGCCGTGGCCGTGAATGCCCGGTCGATGGCCATATCCTGGCCTCCCGCGGCTGCGTAGATGTCGAAGTTGGAGAGTACCGTGGTGCCGTTGACGGACACGTTGAACACCCGGCCCCCTGAGGACGTCAGGTAGGTCTCGGCAAAGTACAGCGTTACGGCATACGTTCCACCCGCCGCGAAGCCCGGAATCGTGTAGCTCATCTCCCCGTACCGCTCGTTGTTGAAGAGTGCGGCCGGGGGCGAACTATTGACGATCTGCGAGACATCGACGGAGTTGCTGTTGTTGTAGGTACTCCCCCCGGAGTAGTACTCATCGGCCTGGAAACTTCCCACGGCCGATGAACTCCCGCAAGCGATTGAGATTGACCCGCCCGTGGTCGGCTTCGGCGTCGCCTCGCACGGGAAGCTCGAAATGAGTCCCACGTACAGCTGGGCTATGAGAAGCGCGTCGACAATGTCGACTGAACCGCTGCAATTCGTATCCGCACAATCGGCATTGTAAGCAGACGGATTCAAGCCCACATACGCCTGCGCTACGAGAAGAGCATCAACGATGTCGATAGCCCCGCTCCCGTTCACGTCTCCCATGAGGGAACATGAAGAGGTCTGCGACATTAAAAATGCGGGCAGCAATACAAGCCCCGCAAGGATGAAATATAATTTTTTCATTTTTTTCCCCTTTCCTTATTACATTTTTTAAAGGTATTTCCCTGGAATACCGGAATGCGACGGCATTCTCTTTATTTGCACTCCCGCTTCCCGGCCGATTCCATGCATACAGCCTGATAATTTCTTCCCGGATTTCCTCAGCATGGGAAGCTCGAAATGAGACCGACGTACAGCTGCGCGACGAGAAGCGCGTCCACGATGTCGACAGCGCCCGAGCAATTCACGTCTGCAACGATTGGATTGAAGTTCGAAGGATTCAAACCCACATAGTACTGGGCGATCAGAAGCGCGTCCACGATGTTGATCTCACCGTCCCCGTTCGTGTCCCCGAGATTGCCGTTTCCGCCCGGCGGGGTGCCCGAAAGATCCGCGATTTCCGAAGCGTTTAACGCCCTGTTGTACACAACGAATCCGTCGACATCCGCATTCAGGTAAGGATCGTTTGGCCACTGGGATCTTCCTATATAGTTGTTCGTCGTATTCCCCAGATCGGAAGGATGCAGGGTAATCCCGGTATTCCTGCCGGCTTCGCTGCCATTAATATAAAGGACTCCGGTATTCCCGCTCCTCGTGACCGCCATGTGCTGCCATGCCCCCCCGGGCAGGACGCTTGTTCCATTGATGCCCTGCTCCCCGTCATTTCCCGAGGTGGTAATGCAGAAATACGGGTAGCCCGTGTTGCCGGATGCCGGGGTGAGCATCATGAAGATGTTCGTGTCGCCCCCGAAATCAAAGATCCGCGACCAGGTATCGAGGGAGTTCAGTTTCACCCAACAGGCGACGGAGAAATCATGAAGACCGCCGGTGAGCCCGTCAGGCAGATCCACGTAGCCGCTTTCGCCGTCGAGTGAATAGGGGCCGCCGCTGAAGATGGGTTCCTGGTTCGGTGTCCCCGTTGGCGCCGGGGGTTCGGGGGTCGGAGCAACTGTTGCTACGGAACCGTCCGTAAATCCCGCCGCGTCCGCCATTTGAGTGAAATTCCACAGACTTTGCTTCCACACGTTCCAATCGTGACCTGCTCCCTGGATAATGAAATAAGTGTTGGGAATATTATTGCTGTTGCAATAACTGGAGACTCTGTCATTGTAGCTTTTAAGGTCGTCGTTGGTTCCTATTGAAAGAAACAAAAGCTTCAACTGCTGCCGTGTATTCGCGGGATTTGGAAACAACCTGTCGTTGGAATAGGTGTTGGGCGCGGAGGAAAAAGCCCCGATATAGGGGAATTTGTCCACATTTGGTAAACCGATATTCAACGATTGTCCGCCGCCCATCGAAAGACCGGCCAATGCCCTGTGCTGACGGTCGGTATGTACCGAATAGTTTGATTCGATGTATGGAATAAGGCTGTTAAGTAAATCATTCGTGAAATTTTCCCAACCGTCCGAGACTCCCGTTCCCGTTGCATTACCGTTCGGCAATACCAGTACAAATGGTTCGATTTTACCATCCGCGATAAGATTATCGAGAATGACATGGGGCGCCCCGTTGTTGTACCACTCGTCTTCATTCCCCCCGATACCGTGCAGCAAATACATGACGCTGTATTGCCTGTCCGTTGAATACCCCGGAGGCAGGTAAATCCTCGCCCTCCGCTGGCTGTTTGTCGCCGAAGATTGGTAATTGACATAGCTTACCTGCCCCTTTTGGGTCGAACTTCTGGCCTGGTCATATCCCGTCGGCGGTGTAACCGGAAGCGTTTGTGCAATGAGACAGACGGGTATCCCAAAAAACCCCGCCAGTAAAAAACATATCAGTCTCATTTTCCCGTTCAATTTTTTTTCTTTTCTCATTTTTATCCTCCTTCTTTTTATTAAAATGAGATGCGTTTACGTTAACGCATTATTGAACAATAAACAATACACATGCCGTTTTCAAGTTGACTATCCCCGTCAAAGTACAACGGCGGGATCATTATATCATGAGTAACGTTAACGCACAAGTATTTTCTTCACATATTTGCCGGACCATCTTCACATCGTCAGCAAAAGGCTTCAATCAGGCCCACATAATACTTAGCCGCTAAAAGCGCATCGACAATATTGATACTCCCGTCACAATTGGTGTCCGCCACCTCGGGGTCGTAACCGGCGATGTTTGAGGTTTCCGATGGTTCGAACCGGCAGGATTCGTAATCGCTCGGATCCCAATCTGGTTCGTTCTGAATACTGATATAGTCGGCCATCATACCTTGAGCTGCGTATTGTTCCACACTGTCCGCCCACCATACGCCAAAATCGGAATATACGTACCCGCCGCCGCTTTTTGCGAGTGTCGCCTCGCCGCCGCCGAATATGTCATTGTTGCTTCTAAGGGAGGCAGGAGGCGACCAGGAGGAAATCATGATTTTCAGCGGCCTTCCCGTCCGGTCCCGTCCGTTTGTTATCGCGTGCTCGCAATTTGCTATGTAATCATAATCGAACTCGTCGCCGTCGGCGTAATTGTTTCTCAGGCGGATGATATCGAGCCCCAGGTCCGCGAAGAGTACGTCGCAAATCTCCGGATTGTTGTCGCCCAACGATACGAGTGTCCCGCCCGACCAGACATGGGAAGCACCAAACCCCTCCAACTCCTGGTAGACTTCACCGGTATCGACGCCGCCGGTTTCGGCCGCCGCGACGGCTGCGATAAACGTCATGACTGCAAGTAACATAAAAACAGACTTCTTCGAAATGAAAAAACGTTTTTCAAACTTCATTTTTTTACTCCCTTTTCTTTTTCAGGTACGTTGTTTTTTTTTAACAATATCATGTATTCAGTCTCCTGTCAATTTTTACCGCATCCCCTTTCGCGTTACGGCTATGTGTATCATATGAAAACAAGAGACAGTTGCATCAATACCTGATACTCATCGAGAAGCGAATCTCCCGCCGTTTTTTCTGGAAATGCCTTGCCCCGAAGGATCTATGGTCCCCATTCAAAAAACACATACTTTACATAAAATGGACATATTCTGCATGTATAGTTTATTTTGATATAATTGAGGCTGTTACAACCTCGATTGTGTTTTGTTACGAAAAAAAACGAATAAGGCGGAGGCAGTATGAAAAAACAAGTGCTCATTATGATAATGGCTGTCATTTATTCCGTTTTCCCGTACGTTCTGACGGCACAAAACAATGGATTCACCCATGAACTGACACCCGATGATGTTATCAATCCCGGGATAATAAAATCCATGCCGGCGGTGTCGGGACCGCCCGTACCGCCGGTTCGCAGTATTGCCGAATTCGAACCCATGGAAGGAGTGCTTATCGCATATCCCGGAGATTTCGGGATTCCGTATTCTTTGATCGCGGAATTATCAAAGGATGTTATGGTGATGACTATTGTCGGAAATGCATCCGACGAATCTATCGTACGATCGAACTATAGTTCGAATAATGTGGTGCTGTCCAACTGCAGCTTTGTACAGGCACCGGTGGATACCTACTGGACCAGGGATTACGGGCCTTTTTATATAGAGGATAATCTGAACAGGATATCGATTGTGGATATATTCTATTCATACCTCCGTCCGAACGACAATGCAATTCCTGCGAAAATGAGCGAGGTGCTGGGTGTCGATTGTTATTACATGGATATGGCAATCCAGGGAGGGAATTATATGTCCGACGGCATGGGAGTCGCCGCCTCCACACGTCTTTTGCTCGACGATAACCCCGATCTGGACGAAACATCGATCAAGCGGCTTGCCGCCGATTATTTGAACATTTCCACCTATCATATCGTGGAAGATCCCAATTCGACCTATATCGATCATATCGACTGCTGGGGGAAATTTTTATCGGTTGATACCATCCTTATCCGAAAAGTACCCCCGTCAGATCCCCAATATCAAAAAATCGAAAATACGGCAACATATTTTCTGCATGCGACATCTTCATACGGGACGCCGTATACAATCGTAAGAATCGACACGCCAAATGACGAGCCCTATACCAATTCCCTTATCATCAACAACAAGGTATTTGTCCCCTGTACCGGTTCGCCTAACGATGATGCGGCCGTCCGGACATACGCCGGAGCAATGCCCGGCTACCGGGTATTCGGCATTACGGCGAATCGCAATTCGTGGTTGTCCGGCGATGCCCTGCACTGCCGCACCAAGGGGATTCCCGACAGAAACATGATTGACATACGCCATATGCCGCTTTTGGGAACACAGGACGAGGCATCGGCGTATCCGATAGAAGCGGATATTGTCTCATGTGCCGGCGAAGTCATTTATGCGGATGATGTAAAGATATTTTATAAAAAAGATGACGGTTCATTTACTTCGACGACAATGCAGTATGCCGGCGGCAATACCTACAGGGGAACAATACCGCGAACAACCGAAAGGGAAGTCTCTTACTATATAAGCGCTGCCGATGCATCGGGAAGGACGTACCGGCTGCCGTACATCGGGGAAGGCGACCCGTTCCGGTTTATTGTCGAAGGACCGGCGCCGACCCCGGATATAGGTACGATACGGGGGGACGTTGATTCGAACGGGGCGGTCAATATCGTCGACGCCTTGTTGACGGCTCAATACTATGTCGGTCTCGATCCGGCCGGGTTCGACAAATCAAAAGCCGACACCGATTGTGATAATGGCGTGGATATTGTCGATGCGTTATTGATAGCACAATTGTATGTCGGTCTGATTACAGGCTTTTGCCGATGAACCATACGCGGCTGTGAGAAGTTTACCGGAACAGGCCGTTAAAACCGCACGGACACATTACTTGTCAAGGTTCGGGATAAGGGCCCCCGAATAACGCCATGAGTCCGAATCTGTCCCGTACGCCGCATTTTTTGTAAATATTGGTAATATGAAATTCCACCGTACGCTGCGTGAGGTTCAGTAACGCGGCAATTTCCTTGTTGACCAGGCCTTTCAGGATACATGCGATGACATCCTTTTCCCTGCCGGTGATTTTATTCGCCGCACACATCTCTTCCAGCCGGTCATATTTCGTTAAAATTCCGGGCTCTCCGGTATCTGAAAGCAGCAATTCAATTTTCTTCTTTATCCTTGAAAGCTCATGTTTTCTTTGTTTTTTTCTCAACGACACGATCGATTCGATCTTCTTTTCCAATGCCGAAACGGAAAATGGTTTTTCGATAAAATCGACCGCCCCCCCGGACAAACCATGCAGCTTTTCCGCTTCCGTGTGCTTTGCCGTGAGGAAAATAAAGGGAATATCGGAATATTCACTGTCGGATGAAATTGTCCGCAGGAACTCATGACCGTCCATCCCGTCCATCATGATGTCCGATATAATCAGGTCGGGCTTCGGTATTTTTTCGAGCTTAACCAGAGCGTTTTTTACATTGTCAGCCATACATACGTTATAAGCTTCTTTCAGTGCCGATTGCAGGAAAAAAAGCATATCGCTGTTGTCGTCGACGATAAGGATGGTCGATTTTTCTTTTACTATTCTTTCTTCTTTCAAAGGGACCGGGGCATACACTCCTTCCGGCGGTCCCGAAAGATGCGGAATATCCGATTTCACCCCCGTCTCCGTTTCCGTGCTTTCACCCATCGAAATGGTAAACGATGTTCCTCTTCCCTCCCCGCTTTTCACCCCGATCGATGCACCGAGTTCATCCGCTATTTTCTTTACGATATAAAGCCCCATTCCGATTCCCTGATTACCTGTCATGTGCTGCGACAGCTGGTAGCAGGGTTTGAAAATATCGCTTATGTTGTCTTTCGCAATACCCGGGCCATTGTCCGATACGCTGAGAACGACCCTGCCTTTTTTTCTTTCAAGTTTCATGCGGATATCTCCGTCGTGCTGTGTATACTTGACCGCATTGTCGAGCAGGTTGTTGAGTATCCGGTCGATTGCCCATGGATCGGCACGGACGTACACGTTTTCTTCGATCGCGCTCATAATACGGATATTTTTCTTTACGGCGATTTCCCTGAAAATAGCCGCCTTATTCTCGATTATCCGGGAAAGATAAACGGTCTGATTGTGGTTGTAAAGAATCCTTCCCATTTCAAGCTTTTCGGCATCCAGGAAATTGACCATGTTCTCAAGGAGGATGTCGATATTTCGCTTGATAACAAGAAGATCCCCGTCGTGTTCATGGTTTTTCAGATATTTTTCAAGGTAATTTTTAATGAGGGTAAGCGGTGTTTTCGTTTCGTGCGCGATGTTGATGAAGAAACGGGTTTTCTGCTTTTCCGCCTGTTGCAGTTTTTTATTCGCTTTCGCGAGACATTTGTTAATTTTCTTTATTTCATTGATGAAAAACATATTTTTAAGACTTGCCGATACCTGGCTGCGGATCGTCTCATACGCGATCCATGCATCCATGTTCACTTCCGCAAGCAAAAATCCGAACTGCTCATCCCTGAACAATACCGGAAGCATACAGAACGAATGGCGGCCGTCCGATAAAAACGACATAAAAAGCGAATCCGCGGAATACACCCTTTTTTCCGCATTGGGTATTGCTCCCTTTCCCGAATACCCGGCAACAAGCGAATACAAACGGGGGGGGTCTCCGGAATCCTCGTAGAGAAACAGATAACATTCCTCGATGCCAAGACTCGAAAAACCCCTTTCCATCCAGGATTCGAGTTCATCGATTGACATCAATTGCTTCAAGGCATCACTGACATAAACAAGCTGATACATGTAATATTCGGGAATCTTTTTATGTCGTGTCTGCGTCACATATTCGACTGCCCTGAGATAATCCCCGGCTTTCTCCCCCGCGTTGACGGCATCGCCGGTAACACAATGGATTGCCGGTTCGATATGTTCAGGGCACCCGCAGGAGGTTCTTTTAACCAGCTGTGTCGGAAAAAAAACGTCGCCTTTTGCAGACGGATAATCGAGCAGGACCTTTACCGCCTGTCTTCCCATGGCAAATACCGGCTGCCTTACCGTCGTAAGATGATGAGAGGGATCACCCGCATCGAGGGAATCATCAAAACCGGTTACCGCGATGTCACCGGGCACATCGATATCATGCATCCGTAATTCATCGATAGCCCCCAATGCCGCCAGGTCATTGGAGGCCGCAATGGCGTCAAAATCCAAAACAGGTTTCAATTTCCGGTCGAAAAGCAATGTTTTTACCGCTTTCCGGCCTGAAAGGTATGAGAAATCGCCTTTTACGATGATCGAATCGACGACAGGGCGTCCGTATGACGTCAATGTGTTCCTGTATATGTCCAGCCGTTCCTGAGCATCACGGCTTCCTTCCGTGCCTCCGATAAACGCGATTTTTTTATATCCATGATCTTCGATAAGGTGGGTGATGAGTTGCCTGAATCCGGAACTGTTGTGCAGGAGAATTCCGGGGATGTTTTCTCCCTTGTAATCGATTGTTACAACCGGCCGGTCCGAATATCTTTTTATGAAATCATCCATGCTCCTGTGGTTACAGTAATTTGCCAACAACCCTGAAATAATAAAGCCGTCAAAACGGATATGCGGGATAATATCATAAACGATATTCATATACTTCTCGTATAATACGGGTGAATCGAGACATCTGCCGGCCGGATATACTATCCTCGTCCCCGTTATCGCCGCTTCATATTCGATACCCGATATCAAGTCGTACTGGTATTGTCCCCTGAACCAGGTACTTATCACGCAAAAAATCCTGTTGTCATTACCATGCATTCCTTTTTTCATAGTGCACGATCAGTATAGCCGATAACCATATCACTGTACAAGTTCACCGCACATGTTGCATCCTGTGGAATTACTGCGGAACGCCACAGTATCAAATCCCCGCCATTCGTTATATTATCGAAATCAAGTAGTACAAAATAACGGAAAAGGAGTATGAAAAAATGAAAAATATGATGAGATGCATCGCCGTCTGTGTTCTTTTGGCCGGGGTATTCCCCTTTGTTTTCGCACAATCCGAGTTTACCGACAACCTGGACAATTACGATACCGGCCGATGGACAAAAGCGGACGGCTGGACGAACGGCTCCCCCTTCAATTGTTACTGGCGCGATACACAGATTACATTTTCCGGAGGGCAGCTTGCCATAACGCTTGATTCGTATACCGGCAGCCCGCCGTGGAAATCCGGTGAATACAGGTCGAACGAAACCTACCGGTACGGCTTCTTCGAATGCAGGATGAAAGCGTCGAACCACCAGGGTACGGTGAGTTCACTTTTCCTTTACACGGGCCCCTCCCATGACACGATCTGGGACGAGATCGACATCGAGATCCTGGGGAAAAACCCCCGGCAGGTGCAATGCAATTATTTCGCGGACAGTAAGGGCGGCCATGAACATATGGTCGACCTGGGCTTCGATTCGTCCGCCGGTTTTCATAATTACGGTTTCGAATGGCAGTCTTCGTTCATCAAATGGTACATCGACGGCGTCCTTGTTCATACAATTAATAATAACGGACAGGAGTTTCCGGTAACATCGAGCATGTGTATGATTAATTACTGGAACGGCGATTCATCGGTGACGGGATGGCTTGGAAACTTCGATCAACAGGTCCCGCAATCGATATACTACGACTGGATACGGTATCTGAAGACCAATCCGTACACAGGCACAACTCCGGACCCCACCCCGACCGTTGCCCCGACCATTACGAACCCGCCTGGTTTACGGGGTGATGTCAATTCCTCGGGCACGATCGACATTGTCGATGCCCTTATGGTGGCACAATACTATGTCGGGCTCAATCCCGGCGGCTTCAATATGGAAAACGCCGATACGAACTGTAACGGCACAATCGATATCGTCGACGCCTTATTAATCGCCCAGTATTACGTCGGGCTTATAAATCGGTTTTGCTAAGGGGGATTCCAGGAAAGGCGGAATCGATTGACCGGAATTTTTCACCCAGGCTTCATTTTTTGCCGCCATACGGGGCAACTGCTAATCATTTACCGATTTGCATGGTAATGCCGGGTTTTGACGCGGGCTTTTTGGGGATGCCTGCGCCAAAACCGGCATTTGTCCCGCACAATCCGATATCATGAATAACTGTCAACCTCAATTATAAAATCCGTACTCCTTGCGATATATCGGGAATAACAGTGACACATATCGACCGGGAACACGGGCAATAGGCGATGAAAATCGGTGCCGGTGTATTCCTTTGAAAGGGCCGGTTATGGCGATCAGGCACTGGATTCCATATCCCGAATTCTCTATACTCATACCCTGTAAAGGTGATATGATAACATAAGATGATATTCGAGACCGGCATATGTGCTTATTTATGGACAAAATAAAAAAAATAAATTTTTTCTTCATCATAGCGATACTCCCGCCTTTCTTCCTCCTCATCCCGCTGGCGCAATATTCACTGGAAAAACCGTTTTTCATCTTTCCCTGCGGTAATACAGGTGAAACGGCTGTCTGGACATACAATGATCCGGAAAAATCGGCGATCATTGATTTTCGCGTGAAGAAAGACAATATCGTTTTTACATTCATTCACGAGAAACCAGGATCCTTTGCCGGAATCGGAATAAATCTTGCCGAATATGGCGATTTCTTTGATTTTTCTCCCTATTCGCATATATTTATCGACCTGACGGCGAACAATATCGAAGCATGCACGGTTATCATAAAGCTTTTTGTTCCGGGCATTACGAATATGAATGATTCGGCTTCTTTCCGGCATCTGGGCTACAATGTCCCGATAAAAGAAAATCAGACCGGATATATCTGTCCCCTTTCCGATTTTCGCGATCCGTTCTGGTGGACGAGGGATTATAATCCCGGCAGAATCGGCATCGGGCGGGATACCTTGAAAAACGGCTGTTTCCTGCTCGTCGACAGTTCTCAGGGAGAAAGCCCGCCGGATGATTCCTCACTTCAGGTGAACCGGGAAAGCAGTATGACGATAAAAACCATCTCGCTTTACAGGTCACATTTATTTCATTACAGCCTGATCGGATTAAGCGCGGTTTTATATTATTTTCTGCTTTTTATTATTTTGCGGGTAAATAAACGAAGGCGGCTACTGATAATAGAAAAAGGACCCGCCGCAATGATCGCATACAAACGACTGGCGCTGGAAAGTCACAAGGATATGGATTTGAGAAAAATCATCGGTTTTTTCAAGACATCGTATACCGATCCGGATATTTCATTGGTGAAGATGGGTCACGACCTCGGCCTTTCGCCGACCCGTATTTCGTTTCTCGTAAAAAGGGAATTCGGGCTTTCTTTCAAGCAGATGCTGAATAAAATCAGACTCACGGAAGCAAAGCGTCTTTTGGCGGAAACGGACAGGCAGATAATCGATATCGCTTTTGCCGTCGGGTATAACGACAGATCGTATTTTTATAAGGTTTTTCTAAAAAACGAGGGTATCTCACCCAGCGATTTCAGAAAAGAACACGCCTGAACACCGGTTATCCCGGAAAGTGTGGTATTGTCATAAAAAACTTCTTTTATCGTAAAAGTCAACATTTTTATCGGAAAATTCATCGCTTGCATTATTTCCTCATAGTAGAATACGGTAAGTTACCGACAGGGCCTGGTTTCCGTCGGAAACCGTTTCACGATATGCGCTGCGGTCGCGGCGCTTTCAATGTGAAATGTCACATGTAATAAAAAATATATTCAGGGAGGTTGTTATGAAAAATAAATTGATCTGTATGCTCTTGTGCATGGTGTGTGCGACGACTTTTTTTATCGAAGATGCCGTTGCCCAGCGGATTTATGTTGAGAATGCCGCCTTTAAAGTGAACGGAAACCCCGTTTTTATAAACGGGGCCAATACCCCGTGGAACAACTGGAACGATTTCGGCGGAAGCTACAATTCCTCCTGGTGGGATAACGAGTTCAAACGTATCAAGAATGCCGGGGGAAACGCCACCAGGATATGGATAACATGCAGCGGCGAGGTCGGAATCAATATCGATTCAAGCGGACGTGTCTCCGGTGCGACGCAGGACCACTGGGACGATCTTGCGGACATGTTCCAACTCGCCCGGTCCAACCAAATATATATCCTTGCCACCCTCATCTCTTTCGATCACACGAAGAATACATACAACACCTACCAGTCCTGGCGTAACATGTATGCAAGCAGCGCCAACATCGATTCTTTTGCCGCCAACTATGTGGTTCCCTTCGTCAACCGCTTCAAGGACAATCCCTATCTATTTGCCGTCGAACCCTGCAATGAGATCGAATGGGTGAATCAGGATTCGAACAACGCGCAGCTGCCGTGGAGCACGCTGCAGTACTTTTGCGCCAGGGTGGTCGCGGCAGTTCACGCGAACAGCGATGTTCTCGCGACGGTCGGGGTAAGCATGAAATGGCAGACCGATGTCTACCAGAACAACGAGGGCAACCAGTTTTCGGACGACCGGTTGAGGGCGCAATACAACAATGCCAATGTATATCTGGATTTTTATTCCCCCCATTTTTACGACTGGGTGACCGACTGGTTCGGGAATCCGATGGCTTCGACAAAGGTATCTGAATACGGCCTTACGGACAAACCGGTCGTCATCGGCGAACTTCCCGCAAACGGGGTCGGCGGCGTCAATATTACCGACTGTTATATGAACGGATACTCGAACGGCCTTCAGGGTCTCATGCCATGGACATCCAATGGCGTCGATTCGAACGGAAACCTCGATTCCGGACTCGGCGCCGCGCTGACTAACTTTTACAATAACTACCCTGATCTTGTGTATCCGTCCCCGGAAGCAACACCGCCCCCACAGTCGGACGACATGGGGGATGTCAATGAAGACGGCGCCATTAATATCGTCGACGCGCTTTTAGTCGCCCAGTTTTACGTGGGTCTCAACCCATCCGGCTTTAACCGGGCAAACGCGGACGTCAATTGCGATTCGTCGATAAACATCGTCGACGCGTTAATCATCGCCCGGTATTACGTCGGCCTGGTCGATTCCTTTTGTTAGGCAACCACATAAACGGCAGGACCGGAAAGTAAGTTTTCTTATCAGGACCTGCCGGTTTTTTCTATACACCCGAACGCCGAATCCCCGGACATACGATTTCCTCATTGAAAATCCGGAGGGATTGTATCAAGGGCCTCTTCGGCATTCATATGCCTTTATTAATTCGTGCCGAAAAAATTGTTCTGCCGGATGATGTTCCAGATCGCGTTCGCGGTCGCCTGGCACCCGGCGGATGAGGGATGGATACCGTCCGAGTTTGTATACTCGCTGTCGTGACCGGCGAATACGGTCCGTAAATCGAGCCAGTAGCACTTCGGCTTCGTGCTCGAGTTTACCACGTTCTGAATGAGGGGCCGCAACACATCGAGCTTCGCCTTGAGCCCGCCGTAGTCGGAAAGCGGATCGGGGTAGAAAAAATAGACCACGTTTATCACCCCGTCATTCCCCATCTGCTGGAGAAGGTTCCGTGCCGCATTGACCGCGTTCTGCAGATCGGTGCAGCTTGAGGTCGGTGGATTCGAACAGCTTCCCTGGAGGCAGTCGTTTCCGCCGCCGTCCATGATCACCCATTTCACCGGACCCTGCTGGACACCGTTTCTGTATTGTTCCGGTATCGTCGGGGAACTTCCTCCGGAAAGCCTCGTCCCACTCACTGAATTGTCGCGGAAACTTTCGTTCGAAGGAAGAATCCCTGCGTTCCTCGCGAGCTGTTCGAGGTTTCGCGTGATCTCGTGCGACATAGCGATGAAGGATTCACCGATCACAAGCACCTCACTCCCTTTTATGGTCGTGCTCGCGGGAGGGTTCGTCACCGTTGGCGGATTCGTCGCGCCGGGACAGGCCAGTTCCGACACGAGTCCCACGTAGTATTGCGCCACACGGAGCGCGTCGACGATATTGATCGAACCGTCCCCGTTGGTGTCCGCCGCACTCGAGTCGAAATTTCCCGGATTCAGACCGACATAGTACTGGGCGATGACGAGTGCGTCCACGATGTCGATCGTCCCGCTCGAATTGACATCGCCGCACGCAGCCCCGAAGACATTGCTCAAACATAACAAAAACAACATGAAAACCAGACATTCGGTTTTTGTTCTTGCGTTTCCTTTTTTCATCATTGATCCTCCTGTTTTTTAGTAACGAAGATTTACTCATTGTTTCAGTGGGGCGGAACCGACAGGCCCGCCGGCTTAACAAAACATATCCGAAAGAGTTGGAGACGGATATGCAGAAAAGCTTCACTGCCGGAACAAATTATACCTTATATGTTTTTTTTCCGGTTTAGGGGTTTTCCGTAAAAATGACGCAAAAAAACTGAAAAAGGGCGGGGGTTTCATTGTGACAGGGACAAGAAAGACAAGGATTGAAACAATAAATGGATGTCTTTTTACCGGACACTGGGTGCCGGTTTTTGCGAATCATCTCACTCCCTGAATTTTTTCAGAAGATTGTATTTGTTGTTTACGCCGCATTTTTTATATATTTTGGTGATGTGGTACTCCACCGTGCGCTGAGAGACATGCATGCATGAAGCGATCTCCTTATTCACCAGGCCCCCCATTATCATCCGGATGATCTCCTTTTCCCGGCCGACGATGCCGAATTTCTCGCAGTGCAATTCGAACCCGGATTTCACCGGTTCCGCGGCGTCGGTGCCCGAACCGGATAACAGTCCGTCGATGCTGTAGCGGATGCGTTCGCGGTCCTGTTTCACCTGCCGCCCGCGTAATCCGATGATCGATTCGATTTTGGCCCTCAGGGTGGCGATGGAAAAGGGTTTTTCGATATAGTCGACCGCCCCGAGATCGAGACCCTTCAGTTTTGCCGTTTCACCGCCCAAAGCGGTAAGGAAGATAAAAGGAATGTCGTTGTATCCGTCCTTTTCCGAAATGGCGTAAAGCAGCTGAAATCCGTCTTCACCGTCCATCATGACGTCGGAGATGATGACATCCGGACGGGGTATCACCTTGAGTCTGAGTAAAGCCTCCTCCGTGCTCCGGGCCATGAACACGTTGTACGATTCCGAAAAGGCGGTTTGAATGAATTTCAGAAGATGTATATTGTCGTCAATAACGAAAAGCGAGGATCTGTCGGCCGAAATCCTTCCTTCCTTGATATTAACATCCTGAACCGGGCCAATGGGCGATGCGGCTGTGAGTATTTCCTGAAGCTGTTCCGGTTCCGCCGCGCCGCTTTCATCCGTGAACGTGATGGTAAAGGATGTTCCTCCCCTCCTTCCTTTCTCCGCCTTGATCGAAGCCCCGAGTCCGTCGACGATCTTCTTCACGATTGAAAGTCCCACACCAATGCCCTGCCGTCCGTCTCGTTTCTTCGAAAGCAGGTAATAGGGTTCGAAAAGATGCCCCCACCGGTCGGCGGGCAGACCGGGCCCGTTGTCGCTGATACGGAGTATTGCCTTGCCGTTCGTTTTCCGGACATTGAGATGTATCCGTCCTCCGGACTGTATATATCTCACCGCATTGTCCAAGAGATTATTAAAAATACGCTCCAGTGCGAGGGGATCGATCCTGATGACGACACGGTCATCCGCGGTCAAGGTTATGCGGATATTTTTTCTGGAAGCTACGGCCCGGAAAAGGTCGCTTTTTCCGCGTGCGTATGCCGATACATTCACAAGCTCATCATGCCGGTAGATCAATTCCTCTTTTTGAAGTCTTTCAGCGTCGAGAAAATTGAGCATATTGGCAAGCAGAAGATCGATATGCTGCTTCATGATGACAAGCTTCTCGTCGGGTTCATGCTCTTCCATGTAAAGCGCGAGGTAATTCCTGATGAGTGTCAGCGGGGTTTTTGTTTCGTGCGCCACATTAATGAAAAACCGGGTTTTTTGTTCATCGGCCTGTATGAGCTGCCGGTTCATCGCTATCACTTCTTCGCCGAGAAGCATGTTCCTGATGCTGCTTCCGATATGGCTGCTCAACGTATCGAATACGAGGGAAGTATATAGATTCACTTCCATGACAAGAAGGCCATACTTTTCCCCCTTGGAGAGAAGCGGAAGCATGCAGTAGGAGCGGCCGGGCCGCCAGGTAAGGATATGGTCAAAGATCACGGTTTCCGCTACGGTATCCTTCAATTCCGTTCCTTCCGGTTGGCGCTGATCGAATCCGGCAAGCAGTCTGTAAGTGCGGACGTCCGAATTGACCTCTGTAAAGAGCAAAATCCAGGCGCTTTCTATTCCCAGATCAGGGAAATTCCCCTGCATCCATGCGGAAAATTCCGTCATCTTCTGCAAATCCTTCAAATTGTCGATGATCCTGGTGATTTCGTAATAGATGAACTCCAGATCCTTTTTATATACATCTGAATCCATTCCACAGGAAGACGCCCGTTCTCTGTTTATATCCGGGAGAGATGATGATTTTTCTTCCGGTTTAATGCACCCGCATGAATCGCGGATAACGAGTTCCGTGTCGAAAAAAATGGGCTCCCGGTGAGGTTGATAATCAAGAAGATTGCACATTGCCATGTTCCCGATTTCGCGAAGATGCTGTTTGACGCTGGTAAGCGGGAATTTGGGGAAAATCGACGCATTCATGTTATCGAATCCGGTGACCGCGACATCCCGGGGTACGCGCAAACCGCGTTCATAAAGAGCATCGATCACGCCCAACGCGATTGCGTCGTTGGCACAGACAACCGCTTCGATGTCCCTGCCGGGCCGCAACCGGCGTTCGTCCAGGTACACATTAACCGCTTCCTGGCCCGCCCGGAAGGTATAACAGGTTCCGGTGACGAGTGCGGGATTGTAATCGATTCCGTTCCCGGAAAGAGCGGATTTGTACACTGTATAACGTTCCATTGCATCCCGATTATGTTCCGGTCCTTTGACAAATGCGAGTTTTCTGTAGCCGTGTTGGTCGATAAGGTGGTTCATCAAAGCGCTGAATCCCTTTTTATTGTTGGTAAGAATCGCGTTGCCGATGAGGGAACGGAAATTGACGGTAATGATCGGAATGTCTTTATATCGGGCTATGAATTCCGTCAAGGCATAATCATCGCAATAATTGGCCAGAAGCGACATGATAATAAGCCCGTCAAGCGATGCATTCAGGGCTGTATCATAAATGATGTTATGATCGTTTTCATACGGGACGGGTGAATGCAGGGCGCGGCCCGAAAAGTAGACCACCTGCACGTTATGGCGCCCGGCCGCCTCTTCAATGCCGGAGATGAGTTCCAGCTGGTAATGCCCGTAAAACCAGGCCGTAAAGACACCAACCCTGCGGAAGGATTTTCGGGATCGCATTTTTTTCATAGTTTACATCTTCAATCTGTTTTCGGTATATAACTATGCCATTCCCTGATAAAAAAGTCAACACTTTCATATATATGGCGGCGGCGCCCGGAGGCCGGGATATCGCTCTCATACATTTATTATTGTTTTTTCACGCTAAACAAGGTATCGTATCAGGTTTTTTATTTGTTATTTTGGTGGGGCTTCACTATAATAATACTGTGTAACGGCGGTCACTGCGTTCCGGTATATTCGAACATGCCGGGACGAAACGCACATACGCTGGTATAAAGAGGGTATTCAGAATGTCGGATCCAATACCTGCCGGGAAGAAAGCGAAAACCGGGGGAACCTGGTTTTCCGTGAATCCGGACAAAGCATGGGGCTAAAAATTTTTTATTATTTGTTCCCCGATCTGGATGGCGGCCATGGCCCTTTCGGTCGTCGTCATCCGCCGCATCACAACATCAAAAATTCCTTTCATGAAAGCCCTTTTCCCCGTCATCGTCATCGCGGCCGCATATTTCTGGGCATGGCTTGAAACATTGATCATGGCCAATCCGATGCTTCGGGATAATTTTTACTACAAAGAACAGAACAGGATGCTGATATTCGGTTCGATTCTCTATTCCAGTTTTTTCATAGCGAGTTTTCCCCTGTTTTATTTCATCGACGAGAAAAAAGATGACAACTGGGGAATCGTCAAAACAATCTGCGCGGCGCTGGCCGCCGGTATGCTGACGCTTTTCATGCTCGATCTATGGGCGAAATTCATAGGACCGCTGTAACATGGAGAATGAACGATGAAAAAAATAACAAGCTATTTTCTCTCCATATATAATAAAGAGTCGGTTATCATCCAGCGGAAAGCAGGAATGCTTTTTACCGTTATCGCCATCATCATTATGATGGATATTTTCTCGCTGCCGCTTTATTTTTTCGGTATTATTAACTGCCCGTTTTTATAGCGGTCGTCTTTCTTTTTTTCTTTTATATGTTCATCCTCTCTCTGATAAAAACCGGAAAATACGGCATCGCGTTTAACCTGCTTATTGCCGCCGTATTGTTCATTGTCACGGTTTTTATCTTCACCCAGGAGGCCCTCCACTACCTGGAACGGAAAACGCCTAACTTGTTCAGAACTATATCGTCGCGTCGATCCTTCTCGGCATTTTCGGCCTTTTCTCCTGCATCATCTTCAGAATCACCGGATCGATTCTGGAGGAATCCGAATCAAAAGCGGTGAAAAGCAGGCAGAAGGCGCGGGAAATCGAAGAAATCCTTATGACGACCAGACAAAGCATGGACATCGGCAATCGGCTGATCGATTCGACGGAAAAAGCCCAGGACCACTTTGTCAGGATACAAAACAATGTAAACTCGATCAACTCGGAAATGGAAAGCCAGAATTCGGAAGTCGAGGTTTCCGGGCAGGTCAACAAATCGGTCCTCGATCTGACCGGTCATGTCAAGGAAGTGATTCTGGAAACAAACTCCTCCATATCCGAAACCTCGGTCTCGATCGAGGAAATATCGGCTCCGATCGAAAGTATCACCCTTTCCACGATGAACAAAAAAACGACCGTCCGAAACCTCGCCGACGTCATCACTGCCGGCTTTGAAGAGATGAACGCTGCGGTCGAGGCGATAGGAGTCCTCGAAAGCACCTCCGAAGAGATCTTCGAAATTATCGATGTGATCAGCAGTATTTCAAGCCGGACGAACCTCCTTGCCATGAACGCCGCCATCGAGGCAGCCCACGCGGGAGAATACGGAAAAGGATTCGCGGTGGTTGCCGATGAAATCAGAAAACTCGCGGAAAACACGAATACGAACTCCAGGCTGATAACCGACACACTCAATACGAACAAGCAGAATATACTGAACGCGACGCGGCTTATCGAAAAAACCGGCTCCTGTTTTCAGAAAATAAACACCGAGGTACTCGATGTCGAAAAACTGATGGAAGAACTTGTGAACGGGATGCACGAGGTTTCATCTGCATCCAAGGAGATCATCCTCACCGTCACAGACATGGTCACGAAATCCCAGCAGATCGGTCAGGCCATGAACGATGTCGATGAGGTGATCCGGAAAAGCAACAAAAGTATCAATTCGGTCTACGATACATCGACGACGATAAAAACGAGGGTCGAGAAAATTCTGGGAGATTTTTCAATTATCGTCGATGAAATCAAATCGGTCCATCACGTAGGATTACATACAAAAAAAGCGATCGAACAATGGAAAGCCGACCTGCACCGATTGAAGGAGCAATCATGAGGCCCGGGCATGGCGCATCGGGAAAATATGTGGCGTGCCCGGGCCTGAGTGCGTCATCCGGTCCGGTCATGCAGTATATCAAGCAGCTCTTTGTATTCGGGGCGTTCGAAAAGAGGCGCCAGCAGATCCCGTTCGATCATATCCATCTCGATGCCGCTGCCGCCGATCGTAAGCAGCATTCCCTTCCACGGGTCGTCATCGCCTGCGGATTCATAGCCGGCCTCACCGCCCTCTCGCAGCACAAACGAGACCAGATCGGTGACGGTATCATCGAACGATGCCGCGAGCTTCGAATACTCCGAATCGATCCATGAGAAGGCCATCCGGAACCCCTTTGTTTTGATGACGGCCTCAAAACGCGGCTGATCGATTCGCCGGAGATGAAGGAGGTAGGTCAGTATCCAGTATCGGAACTCAAAATAGGCAAAGTAATCGCTGTAGAGTTTACCCGCCCACGTCAGCCAGTTCCCGTCGTCCCGCGGCCTTTCTTTTTTGAAATACGGAACAAGGGAAAAAGCAGTGCGGAACGACTGGAAATAGGCATTGTATTCGTCAAGCAGGGTATACACGCCCGATTTGCTTCCCTCATCGCCCGCCACATAGGTATCGAATCGTTTCGTTCTCAGCTCCGCGGGGATGACGGTTTCAAGCATTGCGTAACGCGGCGTTTCATCCGCGTTCGAAACGCGAATGACGGCGGTTTTCTCCCGTGTCAGGAAATAACACATGTACCTCCGTGAAGCCGCAGGCATGTGCTGATGCGGAATAACGTTCGAAGCATAAAGCCGGGTATACCCGTGGTTGATCTCGTGAACGGCGGTCAGCAGGCCGGGGCTTTGCTGCAGCATCGTTTCCGGTGACGGCAGGAAATCGATAAACGTCCGCACCGATTGAGTCAGGATACCCGATCCCCCGCTTTTTTCCTCTCTTTCGAGTATCGATCGTGTCCGGTCGATTAACACATAAGCGTCCCGATGGCAGGTATACAGCAATTTCATAAGCGGTGATGCTTCATTCGGGGGGGGGCCCTCTTCATCAAAAGAAATAACGGGATTTTCTGTGATGCGCCTTTCAAAATCGGCAACCTGCCGTGAATCCGGGGCGATAGATCGCGTTCCGTTGATGATATTTTCCATTGACCCGGTATCGACGCGGGACGAAACACATGATGCGTTAAAGAAAAGAAATAGAACGAAGAGACAAAAACACAAAGCGGATTCGAGTGGGAAAACTCCCGGAATCCCGTATGAACGGCAATACTTGCTGCTGCCTGTCATCATTTCAATATATATTATATAAGAAATCTGTTCACGATCAAGGTAAAATGATCATAATATGCACGGCGATTGTAACGTCTTTCATCGGAAATAACGTGCCGGGGGCTTTTCCGGCCGCAGGCGGCCCGTACGGGTATTGAAAGCGATACCCCCTTCACCTTCACCGACCCGATATTGCCTTGAGTGTCGTCGCTATTTCCATTATTATTTGAATTAAGGAGGTGCCGTGCCGAACCGTAATGAATATCTGAAAGACGACCCTCTCTGGTATAAGGATGCGGTCATTTATGAACTCCATGTCAAGTCGTTTTGCGACAGCAACGACGACGGGATCGGGGATTTTCAGGGACTTATCCGAAAACTCGATTATCTTCAAAGCCTTGGCATCGACGCCGTCTGGCTTCTTCCTTTCTACCCTTCACCGCTGCGTGATGACGGGTATGATATCGCCGATTATTTCAACATCCATGCTTCTTACGGAAAAATACAGGATTTCCGTGAATTCCTCAAACAGGCGCATAAAAAGGGAATCCGGATCATCACCGAGCTGGTCATCAATCATACATCGGACCAGCACGGCTGGTTTCAACGCGCACGAAAATCACCGCCCGGTTCCGCCTACAGAGATTTTTATGTCTGGAGCGACTCGCCCGAAAAATATTCCGACGCCCGGATCATTTTCAAGGATTTCGAGGCCTCCAACTGGACATGGGATCCTGTCGCCAAAGCGTATTACTGGCACCGCTTTTTTTCACACCAGCCCGATCTCAATTTCGCGAATCCCCGTGTACAAAGAGAAATCTTTCGGGTAATCGATTTCTGGTTCGACCTTGGCGTGGACGGAATGAGACTGGATGCGGTCCCCTACCTTTTTGAAGAAGAAGGGACCAATTGTGAAAATCTTCCCCAGACCCATGAGTTTCTCGTGAAATTGAGATCGCATATCGATCATAAATACTCAAACCGCATGCTGCTGGCGGAGGCAAACCAGTGGCCGGAAGACGCGGTCGAATATTTCGGTGACGGCAATGAATGCCACATGGCATTCAATTTCCCCGTCATGCCCCGCATGTTCATGGCGGTTCAGATGGAAAACAGATTCCCGATCACCGACATTCTTGACCCTTCGCTTTCGATTCCGGATAACTGCCAGTGGGCGCTTTTTCTCCGCAATCACGACGAACTCACGCTGGAAATGGTAACCGATGAAGAACGCGACTACATGTACCGTGTCTTTGCCAATGAAGCGCGTGCGAAGATAAACCTCGGCATTCGCCGCCGCCTTGCCCCTCTTTTGGGGAACAATCGCCGGAAAATCGAACTCATGAATATCCTCCTTTTTTCACTCCCAGGCACCCCCGTTCTCTATTACGGGGATGAAATCGGGATGGGCGACAATTATTACCTTGGCGACCGTGACGGCGTCAGAACGCCCATGCAGTGGGGGCCCGACCGGAACGCCGGTTTTTCAAAGGCGAATCCGCAACAACTCTTTCTTCCCCTTATTATCGATCCCGAATATCACTATCAGGCGGTCAATGTCGAAAACCAGGAAAAAAACCTTTCATCGCTTCTCTTTTGGATGAAGCGTATGATCGCCATGCATAAACGGTACAAGGCGTTCAGCAGGGGAACCATCGAGTTTCTTTCACCGGAAAATCATAAAGTTCTTGTTTTCGTTCGCTGCTACGATGATGATACAATCCTTGTCGTCATCAATCTTTCCCGTTTTGCCCAGTCGGTCGAATTGAATCTCGCGCCCTATATCGATTACGTTCCGATCGAATTGTTGAGCCAAAATAAATTTCCGAAAATAAAGGAAGAAATCTATCAGGTCACACTCGGTTCGCACGGTCATTTCTGGTTTCTCCTGAAAAAGGAGGAACAGGCGTCTTCGGAGGAGTCGATGACCGCGCTTCCCCGGCTTGTCATCTCAAAGCGATCGGAAGAAATACTCGAAGGGGACAACCGGGATATCATGGAAGCGGTCATCCTCCCCCGGTTTCTCCGGGCCGCCAGGTGGTTCAGCAGCAAGGGAAGACATATCAGGAGGGTAAGAATAATCGAGAACATCCCGATCTCGAAAGAAGAGGACGGCCTTCGCTTTATCATGACGGAGATTTCGTATAACGAAGGACCGATGGAGACATACATGCTGGCGATGGCGATCGCGTGGGACAAGGAAAGCATCCATATCGAACGCGAGCATCCTGAGGCGGTCCAGGCGGAAATAGAAAAGGAAACCCGGAGGGGGATACTGTATGACGGTGTTTTCAGTCCGCGCCTTCACAAAACCCTTCTCAACCTCATGACGACAAGGAAAAGAATCAGGGGGGTTCGGGGTTGCCTGAAAGCCTCGGCCGGGTCCGTTCTGCGAAAAAATATCAGGGAAGAAGGGGTACCCGTTGAAACAAGCGTGTTCAAGGAGGAACAAAGCAATACATCGATTATCTATGAATCCTCATTTATCCTCAAGCTGTTTCGGAAACTCGAAAAAGGCATCAATCCCGATCCGGAAATCGTGAGATTTCTGACCGAACATGCGCGGTTCCCGCATGTTCCCGATTTCGCCGGAGTCATCGAATACGAGGTGCCCGACGGCACCGTCTTTACCGGGTTTCTGCAGCGCTTCGTTCCCAACCAGGGAGACGCCTGGCACTATACCCTCGATAATGTCGGCCGTTATCTGGACCAGATCATCGTCAGGAAGGATGAACTGGAACGGATCACCGAAGCCGGAGACATCACGAATGACCTTATGACGGAATTATGCGGGGAGTTTTTTCTGCAGATGACGGCACTGCTCGGCCGCCGCACCGCCGAACTGCATCATGCGCTTTCTTCCGACGTCGAATCCGAGGAGTTCGCGCCCGAATCATTTTCAATACTCTATCAGCGTTCGGTATATCAATCGATGAAGAGTCTCGTCAAATATGTCTTTTCGACGCTGGAACGGAACCTCTCAAAGATAAGCGAAAACGACCGGCAGGCGGCTTCCGGCGTTTTACAGGCGGAAAAGGATATCCTCGGTATTTTGGGCCGGATCCTCGGAAAAAAGATATCGGCAAAGAAAATTCGGATCCACGGGGATTACCATCTCGGCCAGGTACTCTTTACGGGATCGGATTTTACGATCATCGATTTTGAAGGAGAACCGGCTCGGCCATTGAGCGAACGGCGGCTGAAACGTTCTCCTTTCAGGGATGTGGCGGGAATGGTCCGTTCCTTTCATTATGCGGTCCACAGCGGTTATTCGCACTGTCTCATGAATCAGACGGAAGAGACGGAATATCTCGGGTTCTGGATCGAACGATGGTATCATTTTGTAAGCAGTAACTTTATTTCATCATACATGGCGGTCGCGAACGATGCGTCGTTCATTCCCTCGAATAAAAAGGACATCGATGTGCTTCTGGAAGTTTTTTTGCTTGAAAAAGCCGTCTACGAACTCGGGTATGAACTGAACAACCGGCCCGACTGGATTCGTATTCCCCTCAAGGGAATACAGTTTATCCTCGACAACCGCTCACCGCTTACGGAAACAGAAAATGATTGACAGGTCGTTATGACTTGAACATCACTACCGTTCAGGGATACAATGCAGCCATGAAACGATGTGAATGGGCGGACGGCAATCAGGCGCTTTTAACGTACCACGACACCGAATGGGGTGTTCCCGTACACGACGAAATAAAACACTTCGAATTCCTTCTTCTCGAATCTTTCCAGGCGGGTCTTTCCTGGCTGACCATCCTCAAAAAACGTGAAAACTTCAGAAAGGCGTTTGCCGGATTCGATCCCGCCGTCATAGAGAAATTTACACGAAAAGACGTAACCCGTCTGCTTCACAACGACCTCATCATCAGAAACAGACGAAAAATCGAATCGGCGATCAATAATGCAGGCGCGTTCTTACGGATTCGGAACGAATACGGCAGTTTCGATACCTATATCTGGCATTTTACCGGCGGTAAAACGATCAAACACGACTTTCAAAGCCTCTCTGAAATTCCCGTTTCGACACCGCTTTCCGATACGATAAGCCGCGATCTAAAAAAACGGGGGTTTTCCTTCCTGGGTCCGACTACCGTCTACGCGCATCTGCAGGCGATCGGGATCGTCAACGATCATCTGAATTACTGTTTCCGTTACGGTGAAATATAGCGACGGCCGGGGGATCATCCCGACCGGCACGGGCTGAAACACCTGCAAGCCACCCCCGGTGACACAGAGTGAGGAATATATTATGTTTGGGGAATTGAACACAATAAACGCGCGGCCCGGACCGTTCGAATATTACACGGCAAAAGAATTATGGACGGGCTGCTATATTTCACGCCGGATGCTCGAACACCACCTCGACGGTTCCGTCGATATTTCTTCGCGTAACATATCATTCATCGAACGTTCCGTCGAGTGGATCGTTTCTCATTTCGGACTCGAGGCGGGATCGAAGGTCGCCGATTTCGGGTGCGGCCCCGGCCTGTATACGACCCGGCTTGCGGAAAAGGGAATGGCGGTGACGGGCATTGATTTTTCCGAACGGTCGCTGCGGTACGCCCGGCAAACGGCAAAGCGGAAATCACTCGACATCACCTACATCAATGAAAATTACCTCGACCTGCGGCTCGATGAAACCTTCGATCTCATCATCATGATCTTTTGCGATTACTGCGCCTTGAGCCCGCAACAAAGAAAGAGGTTGTCGGCTGTATTCCATACATCGCTTGAACCGGACGGCCGCCTCCTGCTCGATGTCTGCTCGTTCGCCGCCTTTGAGAAAAAACATGAAGCCGCCTCTTACTCGTACCACCCGTCGAACGGCTTCTGGACCCCGCATCCGTATTACGAGTTCCTCAACACCTTCACCTACGAAAGGGAAAAGGTAACGGTCGACAAATATACCATTGTCGAGGAAAGGCGGACATCGACGATCTACAACTGGCTTCAATACTTCAGCAGGAACACACTCGAAGAAGAGTTCGGGAACGCGGGATTTTGCATTCACGACTACTTTGCCGATGTGGCGGGAAGTGCATTTTCACCGGACGCAGACGAGTTCGCAGTGGCGGCAGGAAAGCGAATGCCTTTATCGGGGAAGAAAGAATAACCGGCGCCTTTTTCCACCCTGCATTTCGGTGTTCATGCATGCATTTCAATCCCCCTCCGAAAATATATCGATATTCCCGTTTTCATCCTTGCCAATGCGGCGATCGATATCGAGCCGTGAGATATCGATACTTCGTTTTCGTTCAACGTTTCATCTTGACCGCACGGTGATCGAGCAGCCTGAAAAGGTATACCTTGATGAAATCCGTAAGGAGAAACACGATAACACCAGTTCCCCAGATAAATCCCGCGAGCTGCCATCCCATGGCGGGAAGGAGGAAACCATAGACCGCGATCAATGTCGCTGCAAGCTGGGTGAGGATCACCGCGGCGACGAGGGGAAGCGCGGGTCTGGATGTCCAGAAATGTCCTTTGGTCCTGGTCACGAAAACGGTGAAATGCCCGAACACCGAAAGTTTGAGATAGATAAATGACTGCAGCACTTCATTACTCAGGCGAAAGACTTCCTTCCCGATAAAAAGGATCAGGAATGAAACGAGAACGCCGATGACGCCGAGAAAAGTCGCCATACCGAGGATTTCTTTCATATTCCATTTATCCGGGGTTCTGGAATAGCTGACATTGTCGTATGCGATGGTCATTATCGGCGCGTCGTTGAGAAGGGCCAGAAGGACGATCATAAGGGCAGTGACCGGATAAAAATTGAAAATAAGGATCGAAAGACTCACGAACAACAAAATTCGTATCGTTTCCGTTATGCGGTAAATGGAATAATGGGTCATCCTCTGGAATATTTCACGGCTCCGCTTGACGGCGTCGATGATGACCGAAAGCCCGGGTTTCGTAAAGACGATCGAGGCGGCCGATTTCGCGGCGTCCGTGGCCCCTTCGACGGCAATACCGACGTCCGCTTTTTTTAGCGCGGGCGCGTCATTGACGCCGTCTCCCGTCATCCCGACGATATGATCGTGTTTCTGGAGGAGTTCGACAATATGGTATTTATGCTCCGGAAAAACCTGGGCGAAACCATCGGCTTTTTCCACTGTCTTTATTGCTTCCCTGTCCGATTTTTCACTGACCGCTTCCGATGGAACGATGTCATTGCCCAGATTGACCTGCGTTGCGATATTCGCCGCGATCTCCATACGGTCGCCCGTTACCATTTTGACGGTAATTCCCATTTCCTGGGCGGATTTGACCGTTTCTGCGGAATCCCCGCGCGGCGGATCCTCCATGGCGAGAATTCCGGCCGGTTTCCATTCATCTTTCTTTTCCGAAACCGCGACCGCCAGGGCGCGATATCCTTTTTGAGCGAAATCGGCAACGGTATCGCCGACCTGCCGCTCCGTCTCAGGTCCGCCGTTCACGAGGTCTAAAATAGCCTGTGCTGCGCCTTTAGCGACGTTTATCCGGCCTCCCGAAACCTCGACATCGGCCTCGGTACGCTTGGAAACCGGATCGAAGGGCTTGAATTTTATAACCGAATACGTTTTTTTGAGATCTTTCAGTTCATCCATCGTTCCGGCTTTGGCGAATATGGCATTGTCGATCGTGTCCTGATTTTCCTCGTTCGACGCCATACATGCGAATTTAACGACATCGGCCTTCCCGAACGTTCCCATCGGAACAATCCCGGTGACGACGATCCTGTTCGTCGTGATCGTTCCCGTTTTATCGGAACAAAGTATATCCATTCCCGCCATTTCTTCGATCGATGTCAATCGGCTGACAATGGCGTTTTTTTTGGCCAGAGCAATGGCGCCGACCGCCAGGGTAACGGATAACACCGCCGGAAGAGCCACGGGAATGGATGCGACGGTCAAAACAAGGGCGAATTGCACAATCTTCAATATGCTTTCGTGCCTGAATATACCCACCAGAAAAATAATAACGACGAGTATGCTCGCGAGAACGATAAGGTAATTCGCTATTTTAACGACCGCCTTCTGAAAATGGCTTTCCCCTTTCACATTCTCGACCAGTCCGGCGGTCTTGCCGAAATATGTCTGCATTCCGGTTGTTACGACGATCCCGTTCATTTCACCCTGTATGAGAACAGCGCCGTCGTAACCAAGGTCGCCCGTATGTTTGTCGACCGGCATCGACTCCCCGGTCAATGCCGACTCGTCGACGGAAGCGTAATCCCCTTCGATGAATTTGATATCCGCGGGGATAATGTCGCCGGATCGTACACGGACGATATCTCCGGGGACAAGATCACGTCCTGGTATTTTTATCCATTTCCCGTCGCGTTTCACTTTTGCTTCGGGGGCCAGTTTCCGCTTGAGTGCATCGATGGCGGATCCTGCCTTGCTTTCCTGCCAGAACGCGACGATTGCGTTCAGCAAAAGGAGGGCGGTGATTATCCAGAAATCCTCCCAATGCGCGATCGTAATCGAAAGAACGGCCGCGACCTCGATCATCCATGGAATCGGTCCCCAGAAATATCCCAGAAATTTCAACACGGGATTGACCCGTTTTTCCTCGATTTGATTCGGCCCATAGGTTTCAAGACGTTTTTTCGCTTCCGCATCCGAAAGTCCGTTCCCGCCGCTTGAAAGTCTTTCATAGACCTCCCCGACCGTCATTTCCTTCACGTCTTTCGTTTTCATTCCCGTATCCTCCTTTTATATATACGACATTCGCTTATTTGAATTCCGCGAATGACAATCCCTCCTTGACTTAACGCAATTTCTTTCAAACACTTAATTTTATAAAAGTCAATGCTACACTATTCATCAATCGATTGACACTTACGCGATTCCTTATTTCTTTTTCATTTTTCCCACAAAGAAACCATTACAGGGATTCGTCCGTTTTCTTCAGTCCGTGAAACTTAGCGCGGTACTTATCGGTTATTTTATCGTTACCCTTGTGATCGCGACGCTTATCCCGAACCTTACCGATACTCAAACGATGCAGACGAACGACGTGCCTTTTGTTGCGACCGTTTTTAAAACCCCGGGAGTGATGCATTTCTTTACATCAGGCTGGTTCATCGTCCCCCTTATCATATTTTTTCTCAATCTGCTTCCTTGCACGATTCATCGCATCTCAACGAAAATGATAAGGAAAAAGACTATGCATTACGGACCCGATATCATTCAAATCGGTATCATGCTTCTCCTCGCAAGCGCTGTTATTTCCCTTTTCGGCCGGATCGAAGGCGAACTCGTCCTCGAAAACGAAGCGGGGAAGGAATACAGGCTGCTGCCGAACGAAGGGATCTCCCCGGACAGTCACCGGGATTCTGGGGTCATCGGCAAAAAGCAGTGTACTCGCCAGGGCGTCCGGTGCATTAAAATCCTCGATTTTCAACACCTTGCCCGCCTCATCAGTCATTTCACAGATACAATCGCCGGTTGTCAGCAGATAGAGGGTTTTATCAGGCACTCCCTGCAGAATGATAATGGTACCCTTCTCATATTTTTTAACGTAGTATCGGATACCGGTAAAAGCGGATAGTAGTCTATCGTCTTCGATTCCCCTGAAAAACGGTATTTTTTCGATTATTTTCAGAATTTTTTCCATTTTCGTAACCCGGGTTACCGAATTCTTTTCAATTCTGCTATAGACTCAACCATATATATATATGGCGGATGTCGATAAAAAAACACCATTCAATGTCGAGGGTAAATAGTGTGTGAATTCGGGCTGTATCTGCTGCGGTATGTGCACGATAATCGCACCTATAAGTTTCAAGGTCGATACGGATTCAGGATTCGGTTTTATCGCGAAACAGCCCGGAACGATCAACGAAAAAAAAGCCGTCATCAGAGCGATGACATATTGTCCTGTCGGCGCGATCGGTGATGACGGCGATGAGATGTGAACTTATCGATATGATAATGTAAAGGAAAAAGCAAAAAAAACGGGGGACGACAATGAGTGAATATTTACACGACGGCGAGGCGAAACAGGAAAAACTCAAATCCATTATCACGTCGCTTCATGAAGGAAAATCCGTGGACGCGGTAAAAAAGGAATTCGCCTCACTGATAAAGGACGTAAGCCCGGAAGAAATAGCCGCCATGGAAAACTCGCTGATCCGGGAAGGTTTCCCGCCCGTACAAATCCAGCGGCTATGCGAAGTTCATGTAGCCGTCTTTGACGACCGGCTCAAAAAGTACAAAAATCCGCGACGTATGCCCGGCCATCCCCTCCACACCTATATGGAAGAAAACAGGGCGGCGGAGAAATTGTTGAAATCCATCGCCCCGCTTTTAAAGAAAATAGACAAAATAAAGGAAACAGGCGTTGAAGAGTTGAAAAACCGGCTCGAAGAACTGAAGCGGATCAATCTACATTTCACGCGAAAGGAAAATCAACTTTTTCCAAAACTCGAACAGGCGGGATTTTACGGTCCGACCAGGGTGATGTGGGGCAAACACGATGAAATCAGAACGATGTTCTCAGAAACCGAAAAAGCGTTACAGACGGGCGATACCGGCGCGGTCGGAAATACAGGGAAGCGTCTCATTGCCGCGATAAAAAAAATGATATTTATGGAAGAAAAAATTCTCTTTCCAACCGCCCTTCGCAAACTCACCGACTCGGACTGGATCGATATACGAAACGAAGAGTCCGAAATCGGATACGCGTGGATACGGCCGGGCAACCTCTGGGACACGGCGATCGCCCGACAAAAGCGGAAAAGGCAACCGCGAAAACCAACGCCGGAACCGGCTGCCGGGCGGGCTGAGGCAATCCACGAAACCTTTCATCTCGATGAAGGTGATGTGCGGATCGATCAGATCAATCTGCTTTTAAAGCATCTGCCGGTCGATGTCACCTTCGTCGATGAAAACGACAGGGTGCGCTATTTTTCACAGGGGAAAGACCGTATTTTCCCCCGAAGTCCGGCGATTATCGGACGGGCCGTTCAGAACTGCCATCCGCCCAAAAGCGTCCATATCGTCGATCGTATTATAGAAAGTTTCAAAAAAAAGGAAAAGGATGTTGCCGAGTTCTGGCTTACCATAAACGGCAGATTCATCCATATCAGATATTTCGCGTTGTATGATAAGGCGGACGTATACCGGGGGGTTATCGAGGTCTCGCAGGATGTGACGGACATCAGGGCACTCGAAGGCGAACGAAGGCTGCTCGACTGGTAGCTGTATGAGCGTTTAGGATATAATTGCCGAATATTACATCGGATATTCCCGCCGGATCACGAAAGGAGCTGAACATATGGTTTTTATTCCTGATTTTCGATTGGGCCTACTAAATGGTTGGATTCCATTTTCGGTATACCTTGCCGTGTTCGGCATCATCATATCCTGTTTTTCAAAGGAAGTACGTAAACGGTTATACGACAGGTCCCTCTGGACGAAAAAACAGATCATAGTAACCACCGCCGGGAAACTCATTACCTTCGCGAACCTGATCCTGATCTGTTTGAGTCCGATCCGGTTTAATTGCCATGTCTTTATTATTGGTGTGGCGTTATGGACGATTGGCTTGACCGGCCTTGCGGCCGCTCTTATCGTTTATGCCGATACACCGCCGGATTCTCCGGTCACGGGAGGTGTATACAGGATATCCCGCAATCCCCAGATTTTTTCCATCTGGATTATTTTTACGGGGACTTGTTTTATTATCGGAAGCGGTGTATCCTTTCTCCTGTTTGTGGTTTCACTTGTTTTCCTCCATCAATCAGTCATTGCTGAAGAAGAGGCCTGTCTCAAACAGTATGGAAATTCGTACAGAAAATTCATGGAAAAGATTCCACGGTATTTTCTGTTTTTTTAACGGCATCCGTTCAGTTTCTTATCCGGTATAGCACTCAATACATCGCTAAACAATGTATACCTGTTTTATACCAGGTATATACGTGGTCCATTCATTGAATTCCCCAATGTAATTCCCTATCTTTTCAATGCGGGAATAAAGCGGGAGGAGAAACCATGCAAAAGGAGAGGGATTTAAGCTTAATCAAAGCGAGGATATCAAGTCAGATCAGAAAGATGGCATACAACGGATTAAGGATCATCCTTTACGAGTGGAATGAAAATGATTTGAAGATTCATACCACCGACAATGAAAATGTTGTAAAAATCGCGAATATCCTGCAACAGCGGTTTCCCGGCTGGTTGAACAGTGTCAATATTTCCGTTTGCGGCGAAACAAAGGTTATGCAGCTTTAGCGGGATTTTCTCTTGAACAGCGATTTTTGTGACCACGTAAATACGGTTTACTCACATACGGTTTTAATTATCACTAACTTGTTTCAATACAGAAAATTACTTTAAATGTCAAAAAACAGTTTGCTTTTTGAGAAAAGCGCCAAAACCCGGCTTAAATATGTAAGTCACTCTATAATAAACAGATAACA
>JAFGHO010000039.1 GCA_016930085.1 Spirochaetales bacterium | reverse complement strand
TCCGGTGCTTCGTCTGAGAGATGATCTGAGATTTCGACATCTTCGATATTTCCGAGATCGAGGGCGTCCGCAAGATTTTCCGGAGTAACATCCCCGGTATCGCGCTCCGAATCCGATGTTGTCTCCTCATCGGCGGGTGTCGAATCGAGGAGTTCCGAAAGATCCGAAGGTAACACATTCTCAGGAACAGGTACTTCTTCCGAAGGTTCAGCCCTTTCCATCAATATCTGAGGTTCCGACCCAAGGGATTTGAGTGTCGCTTTGAATCTGTTAATATCATCCATTTTTGGCATATATTTTTACTTATCGAACCTCCCGGACCTTTCCTCCTTTGTCAATGCCTGTTATAAATATCGACAAAAATATAAATGTAACAATGCAACAACATCCGCTATACCTAATTATACATCAAAATCGTCGAGTCTGACAGACATTTGATTTACAATTCCACATCCGCTCAAGCAATAGCGCTGTTTATCCGAAAAGAATTATAACACGTATATGTTAAGTAATAAATCACAAATAACATACTTTCTTGTTCTCCTTCTCCTGGTACTTCCATCCCTACTCAATGCATCGATAGAAATGTCCCTTCACCTTAAGATTGTCGACATGAAAAACGCAGGTCCACCGGAATTTTTTGGCGATAATATCATATTTACCTATAAAAATACACATCCGATACGATTTGTCGGTGCGATTTTCGAGCATGAATCGTATGCCACACCCCATGTTTATCAAAGAAATCAGCATAATGTCTTTTTTCTCATTTACCGGAAACCGGCGGATCGAGTCAAACTCACATACAGACTCATCATTGACGGACTTATCGTTCCCGATCCGCAAAATCCGCATATAGAACGCGATATATCAGGTGTTGAATATTCAGTTGTTGAAATCAGAACACTCCCCGATATTCCGGTGCAAAATCCCCAAAAAACGGGAACCGGTGAGTATGTTTTTATATTGAAGACAAGGCCGGAAAGCCATGTGTCTTTGGTCGGTGATTTCAATGACTGGGATCCTTTCATGCATATTCTTACCGAATCACCCGCCGGTTTTTTCAGAATCTCTTTACGCATTGCTCCCGGTAGACATTACTATTATTTTTTCGTTGATGGAGAAAAACGACTCGATTCTTCAAACATGTCCCGGATGGTAAACTCCATTGGAGAAGAAGTCTGCACCTTTCATGTTCCGTAAATCGGGATAACGGAAACGGCATGAATTCTTTACGTGAATGCCCTTATATAAAAAGCCGCCGCATTCTGAGAACGTCCCTTGAGGGCCGGTGGATTTTTACTTCCATCTCTTGACCAACGCAGTTCGGATATGCTACTATCTGCCATATATTACGTACCATGTTTATTCGCTGAACGGGCTATTTGTAATCCTCTACTTCAAGAGATTGAAATATATATGAGAGGTCAGCTTATATATTATATCCGGTATTTTTGTCGAGCATAAATATATATTTTACATGCTGGGAATATATAAATCAACAAAGAAAGGGGGTAATGATGCCTCGGTTAAGCGAACAGAAAATGGTATGCCAGGTCTGCGGGAAAACAAAAAACCTGCCGGTATGTTGCGGCAAGACAATGGAAATGGATAAAGCACTTTTCTTTTGTCCGACATGCGGTAATGAGAAAAAGATACCTGCCTGCTGCCATAAAGAAATGAGGGTGCAGACAAGGGTACTGGATATAAAAAAAGAAATTTTCGGAATAATGTAATCTTTTATAAAAAAGGAAATACGATGCTTTACCCGAATAAAACACAAATCGGGATTATTGCGTGTCCCGGCGGAGCCTCCTTTGCCCGTGAAATCGTTACTCATCTCAAAAAACTCTCAAATACAATGTTTAAAAAAAAGATTACCGCTTTGGCGCGTGAATATTCGCTGCCCGAAAAGGAAATAATAAGCCGGATTTTGATGCATCAGAATCTCCTTTTTGCACAGGGGGGTGCGATTAAAAAAAATGAATATTGCAGCGTCACTGAATGCGATATCGATGCAAATTACTACCGTTTCTCAAACGGAGAATTCAAGACCGAAATTCTCACTTCCATCCGCGGCAGGGATGTCTATATTGTCCAGGACGTCGCGAACAATACTCCCCTCTCGTTTTATCAATCAAAAGAAGACCATATCCTCTCTGTCAATGATCATATTTTCTGTCTTTTTGTAACAGTCGATGCGGCTCTTCAGGCCGGAGCGGGTCGTGTCACCGTCGTGCTTCCGCTATATCCGTATTCCCGCCAGCACAGAAAAAAATCGAGGGAGGGCCTTACCGCTTCACGATTCGGTCAAATGCTCGAATATTTCGGCGTAGAACGCGTGATCACCCTCGACATTCACTCAAAAGAAATCGAAAACAGTTTCAATAAACTTCGTCTGGAAAACCTGCGGGCTTCCTACCAGATTCTCAAGGTGTTGAACAAAATAGTCGATTTGCAGGGTCCTGATCTGATCATCGCCTCTCCCGATACGGGCGCTATCGAGCGTAATAAATTCTACGCCAGAACCTTGGGGAAACCGCTCAGCATGCTTTACAAGGAACGGGATTATACGATGCTTACTCAAAACGCCGATGACAACAACATCACCAATATGAAGCTTTTGGGTAATGTGGCGGGGAAGACCGTTTTTATGTGTGACGACATGCTGGCGACGGGCGGTACGATCATCAAAGCGGCGAAATTCCTGAAAGATTCCGGTGCCGAGAAAATTATCTGCGGTGTGAGCCTTCCTCTTTTCAATGGGAACGCTATCGAACATTTTGACCGGGCTTACGAAGAGAAATTATTTTACCGGTTCATCGGCACAAATGCGGTTTTTCATAAAGACGATCTTCTCAAAAAAGAATGGTACATGAGCGCGAACGTCTCCCGGCTTTTCGCAAAGAGTATCTATCGGCTTCATTATGACAAAAGTCTCGGATCTATTCTTGACAATAAAAATATCATCAAGCGGATGTTCCACAAAAATTAACGCACTGCACCCTGTCCGGGTTTACTGGTCGTTTCCCGCTATGGTCCGCCCGCATCGATCGCAGTAATCATTCTCGTGAAAAAGTATCGTTTTTATCGAAAGAGGGGCGCCACACCCTCTACACCGATTTGTATAGGGTAATATCACCTTTCTTTTCGTGAAGACGATCATGCATACGAGTGCGCTAACGGGAATCAGGAGAAGATCGGTAAGCTGAAATCGCAAAATCAACACTGCAGCACATAAAAAGACAATCAATAGTATCGCGACGGAAAGTGTTGAAGACCGTTTTTTTCCCCATCCGTGATGGTATTTTTTCTGGACTAGATTGAGGATTAATACCGCCACGAGAATGAAGGGAATGGTTTGAGACAGGAAAAATGAGACGGGGTGCATGTCTGGAAGAAATCGGAACATATGAGACTATATCAGGGATGATGATACACTGTCAAATAGTACCGGTTTGAGGAAAAAAAGATTGACGTGCGGTCCCGCTTCCGCTATTGCGATGAGGGAGTGGAAATGGTATGAATGAAATCAATAATTCGAAATCAAGTAATCGTATCATTTATACGAATTGAAAGGACTGATAACGGCAGCTTGAAGAGAAGACATATTCTCATTATCGATAATTACGATTCCTTTACATTTAATCTTTATCATCTTCTGTTCGGTGTAAGGAATACATATCATTATTCGGTGCTTCGTAACAGGGATGAATCGCTTTTAGGGATTCATTTTGACGCCCTCGTTATTTCACCGGGCCCGATGGGTCCTGAAAATACGGGTCTGCTCAGGGAAGTATTTCACACGGTTGTTATTCCCCGCAAGATTCCCGTATTCGGCGTATGTTTGGGAATGCAGTGTATCGCATCGTTTTTTGGGGCAACGGTCACCCGATCGGCGGATCCGGTCCACGGGCGTCAGGTTGTTATTACCCACAACGGGAGTGATATTTTCAGTGGGATCGGAAAGGAGATTATGGTCATGCGTTACAATTCACTCGACGTCAAAAATCCACTTCCGGACCATCTTCTCGTTCTTGCCAGACAGAAACACACGGCAATGATCATGGCAATCAGGCATAACATCTATCCGTTTGTAGGCGTTCAATTTCATCCTGAAAGTTTTTTGTCGGAAAACTCATACGAGCTTATAGACAATTTCTTTAGGAGATATGTGGAATATAACGATAACTGAAAAAAAAATTACGTTTCCCGTCAATACAACCTCCCTTATACGTCAGGTGAAGGAACAGCGGGGGATATTACTCTTCAATAATCACCTTGGGGGAACTCATATAGCCGGTTTCAATCCCGTTATCGTCATAAAAGAGGACGAACTGCGGTACGGCAGGAAGAGGACGAAAATCGATGATCCGCTTCGATTCATCGATTCGTTTATGGCGGTGGGTCGTGAAAGAAGTTCCGGCTCCCCTTTGATGGGCTATATCGCCTATGATTATAAAGACAGACTCGAGGAGTCCGGTTTGTACAAAGGTATCCGGCAACACATCTTTCCCCGGCTTTATTTTGCGTTTTTCGAGTATTATTTTATATTCACACCCGCCTGCCGTGATGTTCGGATCAGGCGGTCGAACTTTTCCTTCGCTTACGATCCTGTCGATATCGATGAAGTCGTTCGGAAAGCCTCTCTTGTTCCGGCATCGGACGGCAAGGAAAGGCGGTCATTTTATGCCGGGACGTCGCTTCCAAAGGAATCATTTGAGGATGCGGTATTGAAGACAATTGGCTATATCCGCTCCGGGGATATATATCAGGCAAATATTACGAGATCGATTTACGGTGAAACGGAAATGGATGAAATCGAGGTGGGGTCGAGGCTTTACCGTTCGAATATAATCGACTTCGGAGTGTTCGCCTGCATCGAAGGAAACGTTGCCATTAGTACGAGTCCGGAACGCTTTTTCCGTGTTGAAAACGGATTGATACGGACATCTCCCGTCAAGGGGACAATTGAAAAAAAAGGGGACCCGTTTGGCGACCGTCTGAGAAAAAAAGCGCTTGTCACTTCCGGGAAAAATCGTGCCGAACTCGCCATGATTGTCGACCTGCTTCGCAATGATATGTCGAGATTCTGTAAAAAAAATACGGTAAGGGTTAAAGGGTTTCCCGTCCTCAAGGAACTCGATAATGTCTATCACCTTGTTTCCGATATCGAGGGAAATCTTGAACCCGGTGTTTGTTTCGCTACGATTATCAAGGCAATGTTTCCGGGCGGTTCGATTTCCGGGTGTCCCAAAATACGGGCTTGCCAGCTTATCGAAGAAATAGAAAACGGAGGACGCGGAGTATACACCGGGTGTTTCGGCTATCTGGATATCGACGGGAGAATGGATTTCAATATCATGATAAGGAGTCTTTTCCTCGCCGGCAATTCCTTTATATTCAATACGGGAGGCGGTATTACACTTCTTTCGGATCCTGAAAAGGAATATGAGGAAACAATCTACAAAATAAAAAACATTTACGATGCAATAAATCTGGAGGAAGTGTGGAAAGAACGATACTGTTTAACGGAGAAATAACCGCCGACACCATACGATTGACGGCCGGCAGTGAGGTGCTCAACTACGGCACCGGTTTTTTCGAGACCATTCTTTATGAAAACGGACATCTATATTTTTATGAGGATCATATCGAAAGAATACGATCGGCACTTGCCACTTTTAAAAAGGAGATTGACGAATCAGGTGTCGGTGAAGAACGTATCATTGATTTGATAAGACATAACGGATATGAAGACAGGATATTACGAGTTAAAATCATATGCGCTCCCATTACCGGCTCTAAAATGTGGGACACCTGTGTTTTTCTCGGCGAATACCATCGTGACAGCGGCAGTTGTGCCGTCTGTATTCACCATGAACCGAAAGAGGGATTTCTTTTCAGGTTCAAATCCACCAATTACTGGGCGAATCACTACTGGCGCACGTGGTACAGGGATAATTTTTCCGCTGACGAGGTGTTATTCCCGGATACTTCGGGATCGATTCTGGAGGGAAGCTTCACAAACTGTCTTGCTGTGAAAGGAAAGACCCTCTTCTATGTCGACGGCCGTAATAATTACCTTTTCGGGATCATGCAAAAAAGAATAATCAGCGATTTCCGGATATTGGGATTCACAAAGGTGTTGCCTGGAAAAAAAGGATTTTCACCGGCGTTTCTTGCCGGTGCGGATGAAATTCTTCTCGTCAACAGCCTTATTATCGCAAGAACCGTTGAAGTATTGTATTGGGGGAGTATAAAAACAATTTGCAATCGCGGGAGGAAGGGGTGGGGCGCGAAAATCCGTGACTTTTATTTATCAGCCGGTCTATCGGACTCTCAGCCCTGAAAATAACGGGGGGGCGTGAAGTGAAATCGCCTTACTTGACTTTTTACCTGTGAATGTATATTTTCACTATGTGGATGAGAAATACGAACCACTCATTATTGACGGAACACTCTTTGTCAGCCACTATCAGAACAAAGGCTTGAGAGATATTATTCACGGCTTGAGCTGGGTAACGGAATGCTTCGGTATTCTCGATCAGATAAAAAGAAATCCTGCAAACGGCGATTACAAGAAAAGACTGCTCGATGTCATTATTCCGGAATTAAAGAAAGAGCCTGTGGGAGAAAAAGGAAGGTTGTGTCTTGAAGAAATCGCCCGCTATGTGGAGACACATTCCATCCTCAACCGGCTTGACGAAAAAACCGATTTTCTGCTCAAGGATCTGAGTACCGGATACAGGTATCTTTTAAAACGCTTTGTCAGCCAATAATGCCGTCCGGTCCGCCTGAGGGTTTCTCTCCGGAGAACGACCTGTTATCAGTCGCTATCATCAAACAACCTCTTTTATTATAGTCACGGAATATCCGGACGGAATCCGTTATTATTCAACCCGTGCGGGAATGTATGAATATTACCCGTGCGGCGATTGAATAATTTACCCATTCGGCGTATAAATAATTGTAAGGAAGATATTCGTATGAGTAAAAGCCGAATTTGTCTTTCAGTTATCGAGACGACCCTCCGGGCGAATTTGTCAAGAATCGATGAGTACCGTCATATGATCGATCTGGTCGAATTAAGGGCGGACTATCTCAGCCGGGGCGAACTCACTCATCTTTGGCGCTTTCCGAAAAAAGCGGGAGTTCCCGTTATTCTGACATTACGCAAAAAGAAAGACGGGGGAATGTTTACCGGCGAGGAATCCGGGAGAATCGGACTCATGAAACATGCTTTGGAAGGCGGATTTTCATATATCGATCTCGAAGAGGACTGTACGGGGAGCGGGCTGGAAGAAATAACCGTGGCGGGGGGCGGACGGGTTATACGCTCGTTACATGATTTTAGCGGTGTCCCTGACGATCTCGCACAACGGATGAAACGGCTTGCACGAGCGGAGAAAGAACTGCCCAAGGCGGCCGTCATGCCGCTTGATACCGATGATGTGTTGAAACTTTTTTCCTGTTACAGGGAACTTGACGGCATGGAAAAAATACTTGTAGGTATGGGCAATTACGGGTTTCCAACGAGGATCCTCGCCCCGTATCTCGACACCTACCTCACCTTCTGTTCGGTTCCCGAACGGTTAGCCGCCTCGGGGCATATCGATCCTTCGACGCTTACCTCCTTATACCGGTTCAGGGAAGTAAACAGGGACACCATCCTTTACGGCATTATCGGTAATCCGGTCATGCATACCTTTTCCCCGATCATTCATAACAGGGGGTTCAAAGCGATAGGCCTGAACGCCCTTTACATACCGTTTCAAACGGACAGCATTCCCTCGTTTATAAAACTCGCCCATCTTCTTTCGATAAAGGGATTTTCCGTCACGATTCCGCACAAGGAAGGGATAATAGGCTTTCTCGCCGAAAAGGATGTAAGTGTGGACGCCACCGGTGCATGCAATACGGTCGTGCGCGAAGGTGACGGATTTTACGGGGTGAATACCGATACGATCGGTTTTCTCGAACCGCTCAAAAGGGCGGTTGCGGGTTCATCGCTCAAAGGAAAGAAAACCACGGTAATCGGGGCCGGCGGGGCGGCGAAATCGGTTGTTTATTCCCTGATCGGGGAGGGGGCGGAGGTCCTGATCGTGAACAGAACCGGGGAGAGGGCTCAAAAGCTTGCGGACGCATTCGATTGCGGATGGGCTTCTCTGGATACCGGGGGAATCGAGAGGATAAAATCGTACTCCGACATCATCGTCCAGACAACAAGCGTGGGCATGGAACCGGATCCATCGGCGAGTCCGATACCGGATTATGTGTTCGGGGGAAATGAAATCGTCTATGATATCGTCTACAATCCCCCGGAAACGACCCTGCTCAAAGCGGCCCGGAAGGCCGGCTGCAGGATTATCAGGGGCAAGGAAATGCTTCTTGGACAGGCATTTGCACAATTCAGGCTTTTTACGGGAAGGGAATATCCCGATCAGGAAGGAATACGAAAGGAGTTTCAGTAAGTAACCTTATGGCGAACAATCGACGATTACTGGTTATCGATCCCGCGTTCGGAATGGCGGGGGATATGATGTCCGCCGCCCTTATTTCAGCCGGGGCCCGTGACGATAAAGTTATTGCCGCCATGAAGCTGGCCGCATCGTCCCTGGGCGACACAACGATCGAGGCGGTCGGAGAGACAAGAAGCGGGGTTGAGGGTATCTATCTCAACATACGGCTCTTGAATAACGAACACGCGATCGACGCTTCGGTGGCAGCGGAACATCTGGTGAATGCTATCGGTAAAGCGGGAATTTCGAAGCCATATGCGGAATTCGCCCTTACTGCCATGAAAATTCTTACGGAAGCCGAATATGCGGTCCATCACAATGATTCTGCCCGCCTCCACACGCCCCATCTCCATGAAGCGCAGGATATCATCATCGATCTTGCCGGTGCCGCCATGGGTCTCCAGCTTCTCGGTATTGATTGCGAGACCGTCACCTGTTTGTCGCCTGTCATGGTGGGGGGCGGTACGATCAGATTTTCACATGGTGAACTTGACGTACCCGCTCCGGCAACCGCCTATATTATCCGGAACTACGGAATTCCGATCAGAAAAGGACCGGTGGAGAAAGAATTGTTCACGCCGACGGGCGCGGCGATTATGGCGGCACTCAATCCGCGTTTTGCCGGAAGGACAGGTTTTTCTCTTCCGCCCGGAGAATCGGGTATACACGGTACGGGATTCGGGAGTATGCGGCTTCCTTCTAATATGGGCAGTGCGAACGCACTCTCTCTCATCGTCGTCGAATCGCCATGAGTACGGCACATGATATTTCAATCGATCGGTCGACCCTTCTCGTACTCGATTTTGACGGCGTGATATGCGATTCGATCAATGAGTGCTTCGTCAGTTCATCCGTTGCCTACCATGAACTCTATAAAAAAGGCGGCCTGGTCATGCTGCCCGTGGCTGCGATCTCCGCGTTCACCGTACACAGGCCTTTTGTCCGGCGGGGAGAGGATTACCTCTTTATTCAGGAAATAATCGAAAAAGGAATAACGATACGAAACCAGGAATCATTCGACCGGTATTGCGGCCATGAAGGCGAAGAAAAAAAATCACTTTTCAAAGCATTATTCTATCAGGCAAGGACGGCGCTATTGGAGGATGAACGGGAATACTGGATGGGTCTCAATCCCGTTTTCTCCCATATGCAAGGACCGCTGCGGAGTGCAATCCGGTCGCCCGGGTTTTATATTCTCTCCACGAAACGGGAAGATTTTATCCGTGATATCTGCATGCACTGGGGTCTTTCACCACGTCCGGGATGCGTGATCGATTCCGGAAAGGAAAGGAAACTCTCGATCGTTTCATCCCTGCTCGACGGACTGAAAATGAAACGTGCCGTTTTTATCGACGATCAGATCGACCACCTCCGGGAGAATGAAGACGGGCGGATTCGTCCGTGCCTTGCCTCGTGGGGATACATACAGAAAACGTGGCTTGCAAGCGGCTTCCGTGTTATTGCGAAGCAGGAGATTGCAGGAATATGCGCATCGCTTGACCCCGGAGACGCTTAGTGACAATGGGAACGTCCGCATTCAATAAGCTGATTATCGCGCGCCCGGAATCATCCTCCTCCTTTTCATACAATCCGGTGATTCCGAAAGGACCAAAGAGTGAAGGAGTTTATATCTGATATCGAGGACATTGCTCGATACTTTGAAAAACGAGTGGATGCGGACTCGAATTGATTGATATAAAAAAGAAGCGTTTCGGGCCACGCGTGCGTGCTATCGCAGGGATATGGTTTTCAGACTGTCCATGAGGGCTTCGCGGTATCGGCCGTAGAGGTTGTATTCGCCGGCCGCTTCCGCTACGGCAATCGAATCGCCGAATACGGCAATTGCGGTGAGATATATGAAGTTTTCATTACCGTAAGGGGCTCCCCATTCGAACAAAACTCCCTCGCGGCCGGGTGCGTCGAACTCCTGTTCATCGACAGGCTGATACCCTTCCCTGACAAGCTGATTTTTTAGTGCTTCCCGCCAGAACGCGAGGTCTTTTTTCGGATAGTTTTCGACGTATCTGACCCGGTAGAGAAGGCCTTCTGGGCTTATTGCATGGTAACTGTTGTCTTTTTTCATTTCCGCAAATCCTTCCGGTTTTTCGACAATAAGGCGGGAACATGAATGCGCGGCCATGACGATCGCGAGACAACTCAAAAGAAGAAAAAGAAAACGGCTGGTCTTATTTTTCATGGGGCAGTCCTTCCTTTTTGAACCGGTAGAGGTTCAGGGTGTTGATCCAGTCGAACGACGAAGGAATTTTCTCCGGAAGCGATGTTCGTTTGAACACAAAGGATATTTCGGAGAAAAGATATTTCCGTTCCGTTTCCAGTTTATTCAGCCTGCCTTTGAGGCTTTCGATTTCGTTCAACAGCAGGACGAGTTCCTTCTCGATACCGAGGGTCGCCTCCACATCCGCCCTTCCAAAGAGGGCTATGTTTTTTGCGAGAATATCTTCCCTGCTTTTTATACCCGAACGGAGATTCAGTATTTCCTCCCGGAGATCCTCACTCTCGATATCGATAGCCGTTACCTCCCCGTCCAGGTTTTCAATATAGTGCCTGAATCCCGTTTCCGCTTCAGTCGGGAGTCTCAACGAGAGAAATTCGTTCGATCTGAGAAGAAAATATCCCCCGTGTTCTTCGATCCAGCCGATTATCCGGTTTTGCAGTTCTTCCGGCTGGAAAACGATCACCGTCGCACGTATAGTTACCTTCCGGTATTCTTCACCGCAGGCTGCCTCCAGCGCGAAGAAGATAATAACGCCAAAGAGTACCGTCGATAATAGTTTTTTCATTGTATGCGACACTCCTTTATATAGCCGTAGACGACCTCACCCTTCTTTTTGAAAGATTCGGGGGTGGGAAAAAGTACCTCGATAACATGGATTTTTCTCTCCTTTACAAACACCCCGACGAGGTAATAAAACGGTTCGGGGTCCTTGCTTTCGAACAACACCGCGTTGACATCACCCAATACCAGGGGGGTGGCACTCCCGTAGAAGGGGGAGAGGTGATGGACGAGCGCCTGTTGCCAGAACGCCCCGTCTCCTTCCGGGTAATTGCGGGTTGTGCCCGCCCGAAGACGGATCCCCTCCGTACTTTCAGCGAAATAGTACTTTCGTTTATCAAAAACCGCGAAATCGTCGCCCACTTCGATTGTCGGTTTCCCGTCGAGTTCGTCTATCGTTGTATAGAAGGGATCGAGGGCCGCTATCCAGGGAAAGGGGATGGCGCGCTTGTCTTCCCCGGAAAGGTCGGATAGCCTCTGTTCCAGTTCGATGGTAATTCGCGAGAAGGCGATGAGACGCTTGATGCTTTCAAGGGTGAGCTTTATCCGTTCGATCTCTTCCGTCAGACGCTTGATTTCCTTGAGGATTTTAAGGCGTTCCTTCACGTCGGTTGTTTTTTCAAGCAGATCATAAAGCCTGTTTCTCGTTTTCTCGGAAATTGCCAGATGTGCTGTGAGATCCTGGAAAAATTCCGTTACATCATAGGTTTCGATCGATTTGTCCACCACCTCGCCGTATTCCTTGAGTAAAGAGAATACCTCTTCAAATTGTTCTTTCGGGACGCGGATGATGATCACTTCACCGTATGAGGATTCGACATAGCCCCCGGTCTCTTCCGCCATTGTCGAGATGCTGCTTTTCGTATCCTTGATACTGTCGACCAGAAGTTTGAGAAATCCGAAGTATACACGCTTGCGTTCCCCGGGTTTTTCCTTTGTTCCCCCGGTATCCGCGTCGTCTTTTCCGCCTTTCTCGCTGCTTTTTTCCTTTTTAAGCAGCATATCCCCTACGGCTTCATCGGCAGTTTCAATTTCGGAATCCAGTTCGCCCGTATAGCCGGCTACCCCTTCCTCCCTTTCATATTCACCTGGTTCGTATGGCTCATCCCATGATTCGTATTTTGGGGAACATCCCGAGATGAGAAGCCCGAATACTATTGCCGGGATGATTATCTGTCTTTTAATGTTCATACTGATAAGTATATGGGCGGTTCGTGACTTTTCAACTCTTTTCTTCTTCCTGGGACATGAGAATTCTGAACTCTTCCTCCGAAACGATCTTCTCCTGTTCGAAACCGTCCTCGCCGGCTTTCAGAAACAGGCGGCGGATCTCGCTGATATCCCGCTCGTATGCCCGATATATTTCCCTGAAGCGGTCGAGGTATGTGCCGAATGCGGGCGCGATGGAAAAACGTTTGGCTAAAATATCGTCGATGAGGCCGTTGAACTCCTTTTTGAGACGCTGGATGCTTTTCAGGTAATCCGCGCGGTGCAGCATGTTGTTGTTTGTCCTGAGTTTTTTGTAAATCTGATCGATCGTTGTGGCGTAGAAAATAATATCCTGGGCGATTTTCTGTATAAAATAGCGGGAATCGATATCGAGTTTGAGTCCCTTTTTCAGGTTCTTTATAAGATGCTGAAGGAAAAATATATTATCTTCGAAATTGACGACTCGTTCTGCCATTTTTTCCTCACTTCATTAGTCGGCGGGTATTTCCCTCTCCTTGAACAAAATTAACGGTGAAAAAGAAGGATTTTTGTTTTACGGGCGATTAATGGGTGAAATAAATGATCTGCTTCAAAAACATAATGTATGCAAGGAGGGGAAACATGAATTGCAGTAAAAAAAGCGAAACAAAAGGATCCGTCACCCGGAAGATCTTCTGCGTTGTGGTCATCCTCGGTCTTGCCGCGGCCGCGGGTTTATCGTTTTATTCATGCGACCAATTGTGGCCGCCGGATGAAGGGCCCGGCGACACGAATGAAAATCCCCCCGGTGACGATGTAACGCCGGCGCCCGGACAGGAATCCCCCGGTCCGACCGGTGAGAGTTCTTCCGTCCCCACGGGCGGCGCGACGGATGTATCGACGCCGGCCCCGACAGATATCGCCACCCCTGTCCCCGATTCCGTTTTTTATTTCGAAGGAGATACCCTCGTCATTGTCTCACCCGATGGAATCCAATTGAGATTCCGCGCGGAAAACGGGTGGACGTACAATGCGGGCGAAAGCCGGTATGAGGCTTATGGGATCGTCTATCTGGGAACACCGTTTGGTGAGATAGAGATGGAAGTGGAAATACTCATCGCGGCCCCCGATCCGCTTTATATCGGTGCAACGGTGGTCGAATTTCCTTTCCCGAAATTCAGATTCCTGCTCGATTCGGATTTTCAGATGCCGGTAACGACATTGGCAATAGCTTCAGGGAGTGAATTGAACGCGGATGATATCGGTATCCCCCTCATGGATGACCGGCTTTACCTGCTTTTTACCTATGAAAACGGCGAAGATTTCGAATTTTCGTTTCTTGACGTTTCCGTTTCAAGAGAAAACGGTGATGCTTATCAGGGGACGATCATCTTCGATGTTGCGGATCCGATGTTTTATGTCGAAGGCGATGTCTACGGATTGTCCTGTCTGGAAAACAAAGGCGTCGAAGATATCGGTATCGGTATTTCCACACAGGCGCTTATTCCCGTCGCTTCTTCATATGAGTTGTATAACGGAACATCCTGGAAAACATACACGGTGGATTCACATCTGTACGGGAAGGGAACGATCCCGTTCAATATAAAGGGCATTCCCTTCGAATGTGAGGGAAATGTCGGGATCAATGCCGATGCGAACGGGGATGGAACCTTCCTTGGTTTTTCCGATGATACGGGATTTCTCGACGATATTGCTTTTTGTACGAATGCTCTGCTTAGAATCAGTCCGGAAAAGTACGGCTTTACTTTTTCACTCGATATCGGTGCGGGAAGCGCCGTCTACGATAACGACGAAGGTAAACTCATGTTTCATGGACGAAGTTTAAAGAACAGGCTTTTCGAGTTGATCGAACCTGTCCAGCACCATGATTTTCAGATCTACGGATACTATGATGTCGATACCGACGATCTCTATTTCAAGGCTGAGGGAAGCGTCTTCAACCTGATACAGGGTTATGAACTCAGAAACGCAACGCTCGAGTTTTATAACGGGAAGGTGACGCTTTCCGGCGACCTTCGTTTCGGGGAGAACTTTGTCCATGTGTCGGGAAGCGTTTCGAGTAACGGGGATTGTGAGTTGAAGGGCACTGGCAGGTGGAACTTTTTCGGATACGAACTCGGAAACGCGACGGTGGTATTTTCAAAACGCGGAGAAGCGGTCTCCTTTCAGGGAGAGGGAATGGTGGATGTCGGTCCGCTCGATGTACGCGTGAACGGCAGTATCGGTCCCGATGGAAGTTATCTTCTGAGCTATCGGGATGAACTGATACTTGCCGGATATACCCTCAGGAATGTCGAAGTAAATTTCAGCGGGAATATCACCAGCGCACAATTGGCTCTGGATGTGACCGTCCGCATCGGGGATGCATACGTGCGCTTTAGCGGAAATGTGGCGACGGACGGAACATTCGGATTCAGGAACACGAACAGCTTCAAAGTCGGCGGTTACTCTCTCTC
>JAFGHO010000038.1 GCA_016930085.1 Spirochaetales bacterium | reverse complement strand
GCTATAAATTTTTTATTTTTTTTTAAGTTTTAATAAAACAAAGCTTGTGGATAACCTGTGGATAAAATAAAAGTTTTTTTATAAAAGAGGAATATTACTATGGAAACTGCAAAATGGGATTATCAAGACTACTGGAACGAAGTAATGACCCTCATGAATGAAGAAATCACCGAGCAGGAATCCCTACTTTGGTTCAAAAACCTTGATTATGACAGTTCACAGGAGAATCAGATTACCCTGTCAGTTCCATCTTCCTTTTATAAGGATCAGATTTCCCAGCGTTATCTCAAACGAATTGAAAAAAAACTGTTAGATATCATCGGAAACAAAATATCGATCAGCTTTACCATAAAAAAAGTCAATACAGATACTGAAACCAAAAAAGAAACCAATCAAAAGAAAAAAATAACTTATAAGAAACAAAAAGATCCCCATCATCCTCAGTTGAAAACAGCCTATACCTTCGATAATTTCGTCATTGGGGACAACAATTCCTTTGCGGCAAATGCATCAATGGCTATCGCAAAAAATCCGGGCAGTGCATACAATCCGTGCCTTATTTATGGCGGTGTCGGTCTGGGAAAAACACATCTTCTTCAATCGATCGGTAATTCTGCCTATTCTGTATTTCCAAACCTCAATATTCTGTATGTGACATCTGAAATGTTCATCAATGACTTTATTCTTTCAATAAAAGACAAAAAACAGCATATTTTTAAAAGTAAATACCGTTCGACCGATATTTTGCTTATCGACGACATTCACTTTCTTCAGAAAAAAACCGAAACGCAGGAAGAACTTTTTCATACATTTAACGCGTTGTATGACTCGAATAAACAAATGGTCTTTACCTGTGATCGTCCTGTCAGCGAACTAAAGGAATTGACCGACCGGCTTCGAAGCAGATTCGAACGCGGCCTTAATGTCGATCTTCAACCTCCTAATTTCGAGACAAGAATAGCAATTCTCAAAAAAAAGATCGAAGGTCTTTCCATCGATATACCAGATGATGTCATTGAACTTATATGTAAAAATGTAACAACGAATGTCCGTGATCTCGAGAAAGCCCTCACCAAACTTGTCGCGTATGCCGATCTGGTAAATAAAAATATTACGCTCGATATTGCTCAGAAACAGTTGAGTGATTTTTTTTCTAATCCCTCACATAAAAATATAACGATCGATATAATCAAAAGGGTCACTGCAAACTATTTTGGTCTTTCATATAACGACCTTCAGGGTAAAAAAAGAACAAAAGCTATCACTTTTCCCCGACAGGTTGCTATGTATATTTCTCGTGAAATAACTGAATATTCGACAACAGAAATCGGTCTTGAGTTCGGAGGAAGGGACCATACAACAGTCATGCATGCATGCCAAAAAATGGAAAACAGCATGAAAACGGATCCAACCCTCGAAACAACGATCAAGCACCTTATTCGATCAATAAAGGAATACCAGGTAAAGCATTAATAAGTTGTGGATAATCTGTTAATACATTGCCGGAAAAAATATATAGTGTGGATAGTGTGGAAAAAATCATAATAATTGAAACATGTTATCCAATAGATAACTACATGTAACACAAAAAAATCTTCCGTTTTTCCACAATATCAACAAACATACTATTACAACTTCTTGAATTTATATATATATATTGAAAGGGACAAACGATGAAGTTTAACTGTGAAAAAAACATCATATTAAAATCGATTGGTATTGCACAGGAAATTATTTCATCACGCAACGTATTATCGATATTGTCAAATGTTCTTCTCGAAACGGGTGAAAACAGTCTTTTCATAAAATCATCCGATTTGAAATTGAGTTTTGAAACAGTCATTCCTGTTGACGTTATTCAACATGGAAGTGTTACCGTATATTGTGAAAAATTTTTTGAAATTATTCGTTCTCTTCCCGATGGGGAAGTCGAATTCGAACTCGGAGAAAAAAATATTTTTTTTATAAAACCTGTGTTTAAGAAAATTACGTTCAATCTAAAAAGTATTGCTGCAGAAAAATATCCTGAAATTCCCGAGATCGGTCACGATGAATATTTCGAATTTGCCCAGAAAGATTTTATTACGATGATTGCGAACACGATTTTCGCGATCTCGGATGATGAGACGCGTTATTTTATGAATGGTGTGAATTGTGAGAAAATCGATAACCGTTTAATTATGGTCGCATCAGACGGGAGAAGGCTCTCGTATGTTTTTCGAAATATCGATGGTAATTTTAATGATATTAAAAGTACGATTATACCGCCAAAAATATTGACGATACTTAAAAAACTGCTACCGGGAGAGGGAAATATTTATATTGCGATTACGGATAAAAATGTCTTTGTAAAATTCGGCAGCTATAAGTTCTGTTCGAATCTTATTGATGGTAAATTTCCTAATTATAACAAGGTAATTCCGGAAAAACAGATAAATGCCGTTACGGTAAGCAGGGATGACCTTGAGAATGCCGTAAAACGTGTTTCTCTAATGGTTGAACAGAAGTCGAGAAGATTATATCTTCATGTAAAAGGGGATGTAATGATTGTCAGTTCCGATGAAGCGGAGATTGGAATGGCACAGGAAGAAATATCATGCGAGAGTAATGATGAAAAGGAAGTAACGATTGTATTGAATTATATGTATCTTCTTGAACCGTTGAGAGAGATGGGAGAAGAAAAAGTAAGCATTGAGTATACGGACCCTGAAAAAACGATTACGATCAAGGCGATTCCTGACAATAATATACTTCATATTATCATGCCGATGCAAAAAAAATAATGGGCTTTATCTATGTTCAATTCTATAACTTCAGAAATCTGAAGAATGAAAAAATTCCGACGGAGGCGGAGAAAGTATTTCTTATCGGTGAAAACGGTCAGGGAAAAACTAATTTTCTTGAAGCCCTTTATTGTCTTTGTTTCGGCGTTTCTTTCAGAACGAAAAAAAATCAGTATATGATAAAAAATGAAACGGATGCATGTTCGCTAAAAGCGCGCATTGTGTATGATACATGCGAAAAAGATGTGGATGTTCGTCTCTTTCGACGAAAGGACAAAGAAATCCGTGTGGACGGCAGCCGGATTATCGATAGAAAAGAAATGGTACATATGATTCCATGTATCATATTTGCACATGACGATATGACGTTTATTCAGGGACCTCCCGAACGAAAACGGTTTTTTATCAATCAAACAATAAGTCTTATAAAGACGGATTTCATTGAACAGCTTCGCGAATATAGTAAAATTATCAAAAACAGAAACTGCTGTCTCAAAAAAAAACAGTTTGATCTGGTTTCTGTATATGACGAGAAGCTTGCCATCTGCGGACTCGGGATACAGACGATACGGAAAAAGGTAATAGAAGAGTTTAACGGGACATTTTCGTCATTGTTCGGATTGATATCGGGAATGAATGTTCCGGCATCGATTGTCTACAAGCCCTCATGGAAGGAACAGGGAACGAAGGAGAATATACTTGATTTATTAAGAAAGAATAGAAAAAAGGAAGCGGAGTACGGTATGACAATATCGGGACCGCATCGAGATCAGCTTTATTTTGAAATAGGAAACCGTGATGTTGTTTCCGTTGCTTCAACAGGCCAGATCAGATTGCTTTCGTTGATTCTCAGGACCGCGCAATCATGGTACTGTTATAAAAAAACAGGGAAAAAACCAGTCCTTCTCATTGATGACGTGCTTCTCGAGCTTGATTTACAGAAAAGATCGAGGTTTTATGATAATCTGAGGGATTTTGAACAGATTTTCTTTACGTTTTTACCCGATGAAAGCTTTATTAAAAGGAGCGGGACGAATATAATCAAGTATTTTATTCATGATGGAGCGATAAGTCAATGGAACGGGCAGGCGACATATTAAAAAAATATCTCGGCGGAATACTCTCAAAAGAAAAAAAAGAAGAGGGGAAACGGTACAGCCGTTTTTTTTCAGAGTGGGAAAAGATTATCGGTGAAAAACTTTATGGTCATACCGTTATTGTCGATATTGTACATCACTCACTCCTTCTCGAAGTCGATCATCCCGGATGGCTTCAACTGCTGAGATTGAAAGAAAATAGTATTCTCAAAAAAATAAGAAAGTACTATCCAGAGCTAAACATTTATTCTATTAAAATACGGGTAACCGGAAATTCTCTTTATAAGCCAAAAACAGAAAGCGTTTCCGGCGTAAATACAAAAATGTCCGTTGAACCCGATACGATTACATCCCCGTCCCAAATTGAAGATAATAAGGTGTTGCTTGAAAAAATCGGTGATCAAAGGCTTCGTTCTGTACTCGAAAAGCTATCTATGAGTATTGAAAAAAGGGGTGATGAGGAGTTGACAAAAGGGTGATATTTGAATAATCTATAGCAGGATTTATGATATCCGTACTCTTTGTGAGTTATTTTTGACTAAATCATCTATTTATAATATAGATAGTTATTATAATACTGATGAAGTGAAAAGAACTAAGCATGAAATAACCGTTCTTTTGTAAAATAGCATATATACTCATTGATCCTTTTACAGAATGGTTTCATGCATTGAAGGAGATAGCATATGAAACGGACATTTCAACCCAGCAGGGTGAAAAGAAAAAGAAGACTGGGTTTCCGGGCAAAAATGCAGACAAAAAGCGGAAGACTTATACTCAAGAGAAGACGAAGAAAGGGCAGAAAAAAGCTCAGTGTCTCGGAGGAAAAAAAACCGTACTAGAATAATTCGTCTTTGCAAAAGCAGAGAAATAAAAGGGCTATTTAGAAAATCGAGAAAAATTACATGGAATGGATTTGCACTTATTTACAAAGAAAATGGTCTGGATTGTAACAGAATTGTTGTGATTGCAAAAAAGGGATTCACACGAGCGGTCGATCGGAACAAGCAAAGAAGACGGGTTAAAGAAATATACAGATATTTTGACGCTGCACTTATGAAAGGATATGATATCGGTATTATTATACCTCCGGGACGATTTTGTTACAAAGATGTATATGAGATTGTACGACAGCTTTTTTTCGATGCCAGTCTGATACTGTGATAGAGAGGATTTTTCTATGAAGCGCATTCTTGTTTTTCTTATTACTCTATATCAGTATGGAATTTCTCCTTATTTTCCTTCTCAGTGCAGATTTTACCCTTCATGTTCCGAATATGCCAAACAGGCAATTTCGCGGTATGGTTCGATAAAGGGAATGTTTTTGTTTATTAAACGAATTTTCAAATGCCATCCCTTTCATCCAGGTGGTTATGATCCGGTGCCGTAATAAAGATAAGGATGGAGTAATGTAATGGATAGAAATACGATATTGGCGATTATTATCTCCGTGGGTATTTTCACTGTTTTTATGGTGATAAATTATACCTTTTTTCAACCTACCCCCCCTCCCGTGACAGGAGAAGAGAAAAGAGAGGAAACGGTTGGTGAGGATATAAGCAAAGAAAAATCGACGGGCATAACAATCGTTCCCGTTGAAGATGAAAAGCTTTTTGAAGAGAAAAAAACAGTCTCGACAAATGAGGTCGATGTCACTTTTCGCACACGAGGAGGGCTTGTCACTTCGATACAGCTTAAAAAATATAAAGACACCGACGGTTCACCCATCGAAATGATCGTATCGGGTGAGACAAACGAGTATCCTTTTGAAATGCGGTTTGGAGATTATTCGACAAAAAGCGATCTTTTTCATTTCAAACACAGCAGAGAAGAAAACGTATCCGAGTTTTCCCGCGATTACAGGATTATTGAAAAAACGGAAGAAGGCGAAAATGAAAGTATTATCACACTGATAAAATCGTTTTCGTTTAGTGAAGATTATTTACTCGAGTACCGGGTTTCGATTATCGAAAAAGACGGCGGAAATATTCCTCTTAAATTCAAGCAGATGCTTTTTTCCGATAATAAAGACGATAAGAGAGAACCGAAAGAACTTCTTTACACATTTTCGTTCGGTCCCCAGATAGGACCTCCTCTCGATAAGCCGATCGATGAAAAGATTGATAAAAGACGGTATATCTATTTCAAGGGGTATAAGGGCGGAAGAAAAGATTTCACCGGAGAGGTGAAAAGCAAGAAAAAAGTATTGATAAAGGATTCTCCCGACTGGGTCGCCATCGAAGGCAAGTATTTTGTCGTTATAGCCCGTCCGCCTCTGGACAAATTCGAAAAGGAGCAGATTGGATTCGATATTACTCCGATGGAAGGGCTTATCGATCATTCCGAGATTTTTTTCAACAGGAGCTATGAACGGCTTCCGAGAATTGACGATACTTACAAGTTTTACATCGGTCCAAATATAAAGGATATCCTGAAAACCCATACCGATTACGGATTCGACAAGGTAATATCTGAAAACATATTTCTCGACTGGCTGTCCGAATTACTCAAACTCCTTCTCACTTTTCTCCACGGTCTTGTGCAAAACTGGGGTGTAGCGATCATTTTGATGACAATCATCATAAAGATTCTTTTCTTTCCCCTCACACAGAAGGGATTTAAATCGACGACGAAAATGCAGGCCTTGAATCCGAAAATCGAGGAACTCAAGACGAAATACAAAGATAATCCGCAGAAATTGAACGCTGAAATGGCCACACTCTACAAAAAAGAAGGAATCAATCCCCTTATGGGATGTCTTCCCATGTTGATACAGTTACCGATTTTTTTTGCGTTATATGGATTATTGGGGAATTATTTCGATCTCCGCGGGGCCGTTTTCATTCCCGGATGGATCACGGACCTTTCTTCACCTGAAAGTATTTTCAGATTACCGTTCACGATACCGTTTCTCGGCTGGGCGGACGTGAGGGCGCTTCCTTTGATCATGGTTGGAACCTTTTTATTTCAACAAAAAGTATCACAGACACCGACATCGACGACAAACCAGATGAAGATTTTCATGTATGCGATGCCCGTCATTTTCTTTTTCTTTTTGTATGAACAGTCTTCGGGACTTGTTCTTTACTGGACGGTACAGAATATCCTTTCAATATTTCAACAGATGTATATCAACTATGTTCAAAAGAAGAAAGGCGGAAAGGGACTTATTACATCACTCAAGGAGGAACTGGTAAAAAAGAATATTATCAAAAAGAAGAAGTAGCATAAAAAGCGCTTACACTTATTAAAAAAGATATGCATTTCCGGTTATTATACATGTATTGTGATATTATAGGAAGGTATGTTAATAAGGGATAAGCGATATAATTATATTGAGGAGTTGTGGAAATATGATAAGGGAATTTGAAGGAAAAACAGAAGAGGAAGCAATACAACTGGCATGTTCGCAATTGGGAATCACACCCGATCAGATAAATATCGAGGAAGTTGAAGAGGTAAAGGCCTCATTTATCTTTGGAAAGTCGAAAGTCAAGATAAGGGTTCATTGTGATGATGAACATGATGAAATCAAAAAACATGATACCGATGATGATGGAGAGTATGTTTCCGATATTGTCGGGTTTTTATCGACATTATTGCAAAAAATGAATATGAATGGAGACGTTCATATTCTTTCCAGGGATAGAGGCCGCCTGTTGCTCGATATCAGAAGCAAGTTTTCGGGGATACTGATTGGTAAAAAAGGTAAAACGCTCGATTCACTTCAATTGCTGGTCAATGTATATGCGGGGAAAATAGGAAAGACAAAGGCGCTGAAGGTCATTGTTGATACTGAAGATTACAGGGCACGTCGGGAAAGAAGCCTCATTTCATATGCCCAGAAAATAGCTCATCAAGTGCGAAGAACACATTCATCGATGCTTCTTGATGCTATGAATCCTTTTGAACGAAGACTCGTTCATACGACGCTGGGTAAACTCGACGATGTCGAGACGGTAAGTGAAGGTGACGGTATGTATAAAAAAATACGTATCCGATACAAAGGAAACAGGTAATCGAAAATTTTTTTTTAAAGCTTAACATGAAGACTTTCGATTTAAAAATATGAGGAGTAAAAACAATGAAAATGAAAAACCTTATTTTATTCGTGATTTTTACAGTGTGTTTAGCCTCATTATTGGTTGGATGTGTCAGTATGGGAAGTAATTCGTTGCAGGGAAAACAAAGCGACTGGATAGTGACGTGGGGGGCTGCACAGCAGTTGACGGAACCGAATAATCTGCCGCCGCCGCCCGGACTGAAATACAGTACCCTTCGTCAGGTCATCCATGTGTCGACCGGCGGATCGCGCTTGCGTTTCAAATTTTCGAATCTGTTCAGTATCGATCCCGTTGTCATTGAGGCCGTTCACGTCGCGGTATCGAAAGGCGGAAGCTCGATCGATTCCCAAAGCGACACGGCACTCACCTTTCAGGGCGCATCTTCGATTACTATCCCCCCAAGGGGAGAAATCTATTCCGATCCATTTGATTTTAATGTGAAACCGCTCTCGGAACTCGCGGTGAGTATCTATTTTTTCGAACTCAACAACAGGGCAATAACGGGACACCCCGGTTCCCGTACCACATCCTACATTATAAGCGGGGATGCAGTTTCGGATCCGGAAATGTCCGGTGCGACCCGTGTCGAACACTGGTATATCCTTGCGGGACTCGAGGCGGCTTCTCCTCCGGGAAGGGCGACGCTTGTCATTGTCGGGGATTCGATTACCGACGGCAGAGGTTCGACAACGAATAAAAACAACAGATGGCCCGACCAGCTTGCCCGGCGGATGCAGGCGGACGAAAAAACTGCCGATATCGGTATTTATAATGCCGGAATCGGCGGGAACGCGGTTTTACGGGGCGGATTGGGACCTTCTCTTTTGACACGTGTTCAGCGGGACGTCATTGATCAGCAGGGTGTTAAATGGCTGATTGTCATGGAAGGTGTTAATGATATCGGCGGGGTAAGCGGAAAAGCGGCCGCCGATAATGTCGCAAAGCAATTGATTGAGGCGTATGAATCTATCATTACAATGGCACACAAAGCTTCGATTAATGTCTATGGGGCGACGATCACGCCATTCGGGGGGTCTTTTTATGACAGCCCCGAACGCGAACAGGCAAGACAAACGGTAAACGAATGGATACGAACCGGCAAAAAGTTCGATGCCGTCATCGACATGGACCAGGCGGTAAGGGATCCGAAGAACCCTTCCCGGTTGCTCAAGAAAGCTGACAGCGGCGATCATCTTCATCTGAGTCCGGAAGGCTATCGCTTGATGGCCGATGCGGTTGATCTTTCTCTTTTCCAGAATTAAATATAGACCGGGGAAGGGACAATGAAACTACTCGTGACGGGCGGGGCCGGATATATCGGAAGTCATGTGGTTCTCGCCTGTCTTGAAAAAGGCCACGAAATCACCGTTTATGACAATCTTTCAAGCGGGTGCAGGGAAAATCTGTTCAGGGAATGCGTTTTTGTCGAAGCCGATATTCTCGATACCGATACCCTCAACGATGTGATGGCCCGCGGCTTTGACGGGATCATCCATCTTGCGGCTTTCAAGGCCGCGGGTGAATCGATGATCGTGCCCGGGAAATATGCGACAAACAATATTAACGGAACGGTCAATATCCTAAACACAGCATATGCAAATGGAATTCGAACTGTCGTTTTTTCTTCATCCGCTGCGGTGTACGGTGAACCGCAATACCTCCCGATCGATGAAAAACACGCGACTGAACCCGGAAATTTTTACGGTTTTACAAAATTGGTGATCGAGGGATTACTTTCGTGGTATGACCGGCTCAAGACGATAAGGTATGCGTCGCTTCGATATTTTAACGCGGCCGGGTACGATCCGAAGGGCCGAATTCACGGACTCGAAAAAAATCCCGCAAATTTATTACCTATAATTATGGAAGTGGCGGTCGGGAAACGCAATATTCTCGAGATTTTTGGTGATGATTACGACACGCCGGACGGAACATGTATCCGCGATTATATTCACGTGACAGATCTCGCGGACGCCCATGTAAAGGCGATTGATTACATCGCAGGAAACGATGAAAGTCTGATCGTGAATCTGGGAAGCGGTATGGGGATATCGGTAATGGAAATGTACGAGACGGCCGAGAAGGTAACCGGTAAAAATATTCCTTCAAAGATAACAGGCAGAAGGCCCGGCGATCCTGCAGTTCTTTTCGCTTCTTCCGATTATGCGGGGAGTCTTCTTGGATGGAAAACGTCCTTGAGTGACATCAAAACACTCATCGAAAGCACCTGGAACGTCTATCAATCGGTATTTGAGAAAAAATAACAAGAAATGACCGCCCTCAAATATTGACATGAAAAAGTCCATATATTACCATTCGTAAGATCTTAATAAAGGAGGAATAATTATATGGATTTTATACCTCTTGTCTGGCTTATCGCCGGTCTCCTCCTTCTTGGTGCGGAAATGTTTATTCCGGGATTTGTGATTTTTTTCTTCGGCGCCGGCGCCCTTCTTGTTTCCCTCCTTACCTGGCTGATACCGGGACTTAAAGAGAATTTATTACTTCAATTTATCATATGGCTTGTTTCCTCCGGACTCACCCTCGGTTTTTTCAGAAAATTTTTCAGCAAGATTTTCCGCGGCAAGGAACAGCGGGATACGGGAGAGGATGAGTTTGTCTGTAAACAGGCGACGGTTATTGAACCGATTGAAAACAACAAGGCCGGGAGGGTTTCTTTCGAGGGAACTTCCTGGAAAGCGATCGCCTATGATGAAAATATCAGGGTCGGTGACACGGTTGAAATACTCAAAAAAGACAATCTCACCCTGATTGTGACCAGAGTGGGCGGAAACGGGGAACCGGAAAAATTACCATATAAGGAGGAGTAACAATGGGAGGAATAGTGGGGATTATCCTCGGTGTGCTGGCCGTGATTCTTTTATTCAAGATGATAAAAATTATCCCGGAACAGGAAGCCTATATCATCGAGCGATTCGGGAAATACCAGAAAACGATTTATGCGGGATTTCACCTCATCGTTCCCGTTATTCAACGGGCAGCCTACCGGCATATTCTGAAAGAAGAGGTTATCGACGTTCCGCCGCAGACCTGTATAACCAAGGATAACGTTCAGGTGGAAGTCGACGGTATCCTTTATCTGCGCGTGGTCGATCCTTCAAAGGCGAGTTACGGCATCGAAAATTACCGGTTCGCGACCGCGCAACTTGCGCAGACGACGATGAGAAGCGAGATGGGCAAGATCGATCTTGACAAGAGTTTTTCCGAAAGGGACAAGCTGAACGCTTCGATTGTACGGGCGGTCGATGAGGCTTCCGATCCGTGGGGGATCAAGGTAACACGGTATGAAATAAGGGACATCACCCCGTCAAAGACGGTTCAGGACGCCATGGAAAAACAGGTGCGGGCGGAACGTGAAAAACGTGCCGAAATCCTCAAGAGTGAGGGTGAAAAGGTCGCCCGGATCAACAAGTCGATCGGTGAGAAAGAAGAAGCGGTAAACATGAGTAAGGGGGAACGGCAGCGGAAAATGAGTGAGGCTGAGGGACGCTCGAAGGCGATCGAGTTGATCGCGATGGCAACGGCGAAGGGGATCAAACAGATTGCCGCCGCAATACAGCAGCCCCGCGGTAAATCGGCGGTCTCGCTTCGCATCGCGGAGCAGTTTATCGCCGAGTTCGGAACGATTCTGTCCCGGGCCGATACGTCGGTGTTGCCGTCGGATATCGCCAATCTCAAGGGGATGCTCCGGTCGCTTGTCGCCGGCACGGGAAAAGAAAGCGATGTGCTGAAAGAAATCGTGAAAGAAAGACCGGGAAAGGAGAAAATCGTATGATAGGAGAAATCATGCAATATATCTGGATAGCGGTGGGAATCGGTCTTGGCCTCGGTGCTTTTTCAATTCTTGCGAGGAGTATCAGAATTGTTCCGGCACAAACGGCGATGGTCGTGGAACGGCTCGGCAAGTACGTGAAAACGATCGGTGCGGGATTTCACTTTCTTGTTCCGCTCATCGACCGGGTCCGCTACAAACACAGCCTCAAGGAACGGGCGATCGATGTTCCGATCCAGCCCTGTATTACCAAAGACAATATCCGGGTCGAGGTCGACGGGATTCTCTATCTCAAGGTCGTTGATCCGAAGAAAGCAAGCTATGGAATAAACAAGTTTCTTTACGCAACACGGCTTATGGCCCAGACAACGATGAGAAGCGTGATCGGCAGAATGGATATGGACAAGACTTTTGAAGAAAGGGATCAGATCAACGCGCATGTTGTCAAGGCGGTCGACGAGGCATCCGATCCCTGGGGTGTGAAGGTGACGCGGTATGAGATCAAAAACATCACCGTGCCGCGGGATATCCTTACGGTCATGGAAGTCCAGATGGAAGCCGAGCGCGTGAGGAGGGCGGTGATAGCAACGAGCGAGGGTGAAATGCAGTCGCGGATCAACTATTCACTCGGTGTTATGGAAGAGGCGATCCAGAAGAGTGAAGGAGAAAAACAGAGGCTTATCAACGAGGCCGAAGGCAAGGCGAACGAAATCGAGGCCCTGGCCCACGCCACCGCGATCGGCATTACCAGTATCGCCGAAGCCATTCGTGAAAAGGGGGGCGACGAGGCGGTCGCGCTGCGGATCGCGGAAGAGTATATCGGACAGCTTCGGAAACTCGCAAAAGAGAAGACGCAGATCATTCTTCCCCTCGACCTCGGGAATATGGGGGCCTTTATCGACAGTTTCAGGAACCTACTCCAGAAGGATTAGCGGGTTTTCGTTTCTACAATATCGAAGTCCTGATAATTGACGTTGAAATAATGATGCTTCTTCAACCTCTGGAATAAATTGAAAAGTGCCACATCAATCCCCCTTGACTTTCATCTTTTTTTTCTGTAGATTCTCATTTTCCCTTCCTGAAAGTCAAAGAAGGAAAAAGCATGATTCCTCATCGATGCAAAGGGTGATGTACGGCTTGTAAACCGGCGGTATCCCGGTTTTTTTGAAGCATCGACGGCACATTGTTTCCGGAGGAATCAAGGAGAGAGTGACAGTATGCATGATAAAAACATCAGAAATATCGCAATTATTGCCCATGTCGATCATGGAAAGACCACCCTTGTCGATCAGATGTTCCGCCAAAGCGGGATGTTTCGCGATAATCAGGCCGTCGCGGAACGGATGATGGACTCAATGGATTTGGAGCGCGAACGCGGGATTACGATATCGAGTAAAAACGGGTCGTTTACCTATAAAGACGTTCGTATAAATATCGTCGATACGCCCGGCCATGCCGATTTCGGCGGACAGGTGGAGCGTGTCCTCAGGATGGTTGACGGGGTGTTGCTCCTTGTCGACGCGGCTGAAGGACCCATGCCGCAGACGTATTATGTCCTGCGAAAGGCATTGGCGTTACATCTTTCCGTCATTGTCGTCATCAACAAAATCGACAAACCCGCATCCCGGCCGGCCTGGGTCTGCGATCAGGTACTCGAACTGTTACTGAAACTCGATCCATCCGGAAATAGTCTCGATTTTCCGTTTATCTATGCTTCGGCACGTGACGGGTATGCGGGAGAGGGGCCTGAGGAAAAAAACGGTACCATTGTCCCCCTTTTCGAAGCGATACTCCGTTATATCCCGGAACCGCCGGGAGATCCCGATGCCCCGTTACAGATGCTCGTGAGTTCGCTTTCCTATTCGTCGTTTCTTGGAAGACTCGCTATCGGCAGGATTTCGTCGGGGAGTCTTTCCGTTAACCGTGAAGTGGCAAGCTGCCGCGGGGAGTCGGTCTCACTCAATGCCCGTATCACGAAGATATATAGTTTCGAGGGGGCGAAAATGAAAGAAATCGAACGCGCGGCTGCCGGTGATATCGTGGCCCTCTCGGGACTGGAAGCGGTAACGATCGGTGAGACCATTACCGATCCGGACAAGCCGCTTCCCCTCCCCTTTGTCGAACTCGATCCGCCCACCATGTCCGTGAATTTTATCCCGAACGATTCCCCCTTTGCAGGACGAAGCGGTAAATACGTTACCGGCCGGCATGTCAGGGAACGGCTTTACCGGGAAACACTGAACGATGTGGCCCTTCGGGTGGAACCGATGATAGAGGGTATCGGCTACAAGGTATCGGGACGGGGAGAGCTTCACATTTCGATTCTCATTGAAAAAATGCGGCGTGAAGGGTACGAGTTTCAGGTCACCCGGCCTGAGGTGATCTATAAAAAGGAAAAGGGAGAACTCCTCGAACCTTATGAAGAACTCTATATCGATGTCGATGAACAATACCATGGCGGTATTATCGGCAGGCTTGGTGTAAGAAAAGGCCGGCTTTTCGATATGCAGCATACCGACGGCATGGTACGGCTGATATATAAAATTCCGACGCGCGGGCTTTTGGGCTTCCGTACCGAGTTTCTCACCGAATCAAGGGGGACCGGAACGATGAATTACATGTTTTGCGGGTATGATAGATATGCCGGTGAGATCAGGAACAGGAAAAACGGCGTATTGATATGTATGGAGGAGTGTACCTCTTCCTCCTATGCACTTTTCAACCTCCAGGAACGGAGACGGCTTTTCCTTGGGCCACAAGTCAACCTTTATGAGGGGCAGATTATCGGCGAGCATTCCCGCGAGAACGATCTGGTGGTGAACCCGGGACGCGGCAAGAAACTCACCAATATACGCGCCGCGGGAAGCGATGAAAATATCGTCCTTACTCCTCCGGTCGCGATGAGTCTCGAGGACAGCATTGCCTATATCAATGACGACGAGCTCGTGGAAGTGACGCCCGAGGCGATAAGGCTGCGAAAGATCATCCTCAGGGAATCCGAACGAAAAGCCGCCAGGAACGGGACACGGCGTGCGGCGGAGGATGCGGAAGAGGCCGGCAGACGGGAACGGGAGACGATAAAAAAGGCCGTGTAAAAAAGGAGAAATGATAATGATCGTCGCATTTATAACAGATAACCTCAGGGCGGTACTGATCGCGGCAATTATAGTGACAAGAATCATCGACATTCTCTGCACTTATATCGTCTCACCGCGGCTGCTGCTCGAAACAAACCCGGTCGTCAGAAAATTCAGGTGGCCGTCCGGTATTTTGACCCTGCTGCTCGCGGTAATACCGCTTTTCAGCGTCGAGCCGGGAATCGTGATACTCGCCGTGTCCCTTATTTCGAGTTCCCGGAATATACGAAAGATCTGGATGATGAGAACCATCGGTGAGGAAAGGTACCTGAAGATGATTGTCGAATGCGTGAAAGCGAACGGGATCGCGCGCATATCCCTGTTCGAATTCTTTTCAGCGCTTTTCTGGGTATTCCTTGCGCTTTTTCGTAACCGTCAATTTCAACCCGTCAGGATTTTTCTTCGGTAATCAGCTTCGGATCGATACGATGAGGAAGGAGATTTCTTAGCTG
>JAFGHO010000037.1 GCA_016930085.1 Spirochaetales bacterium | reverse complement strand
TCCAGACGGACGCAATCGCCCGGTTTCACAGATTGCTCGGAAAAGACGTCTATTTCCAGACGGGAACGGACGAGCACGGCATCAAGAACTGGCAGACCGCGGAAAAGGCGGGCAAGGAAATTCATGTGTTTCTCGATGAAAACGTCGGTGTATTCAAGGACCTTTATCAAAAACTGAATATCTCCTTCGACAACTTTATCCGGACCACGGATTCCGAACGCCACCATCCCGGAGCCATACAACTGTGGAAGCGCCTCGTTGCTTCGGGCGATATCTATAAAAAGAAATACAGGGGAATGTATTGCAGCGGTTGTGAGGCTTTCAAGACGGAGAAGGAACTCGAAAACGGCAAATGCCCTGACCACCCGACCAGAGAGATAACACAGGTCGAGGAGGAAAACTATTTTTTCCGCCTGTCGCGATACAGGGATCAATTAAAGAATATTTTAAAAAAGGACGAATACCGGATTGTGCCTGAAATCAGGAAAAACGAAATACTTTCTTTTCTCGATGAAGTGAGGGATATCAGTTTTTCAAGACCGCGTTCATCTCTCAACTGGGGGATACCCGTACCGGACGATCCGGATCATATCATGTATGTCTGGTGCGACGCTCTTTCGAACTATATAACAGGTATCGGGTACGGAAGGGACGAGGATCGGTTCAACGAACTGTGGCCCGCGGACATTCATGTGATCGGCAAGGATATTCTCAGGTTCCACGCGGCATTCTGGCCGGCCATGCTTCTTTCGGCAGAACTGCCCCTTCCGAAAGAACTCTTTGTTCACGGCTTTATCCTTTCCGGGGGCGCAAAAATGGGTAAGTCCACCGGCAATGTGATCGAACCATCCGAACAGATTGAAAAATTCGGCGTTGATCCGTTCCGCTACGCGATACTGCAGGCCACCCCGCTTCAGGGGGACGGAGAATATGCGGAAAATTTAATAAAGGAACGTATCAATATCGATCTCGTCGGCAATTTTTCCAATTTCTGCTACAGGAGTCTCTCGTTCACGGCGAAAAACTATGATTCGAAGATTACCGGCATCGATCGGGACGATGTCATCGATAACATTACGGAAAGATTCCGGGGCATAAAAGAGGCATACGAATCATATGACCTGAAAAAGGCGGTTGCCGAAATATTCGCCGTATCCGATATGGGCAACAAATATCTGCAAAGAAAAGAACCGTGGAAAAACAAGGAAACCTCGGGTGACGTTTTAGGGACCTGTATCAATATTCTCAAAAACCTCGCCATTTTTATCGAACCGGTGATGCCGGGCATAGCGGCACGACTCCGTTCGCAACTCAACCTGACGCCCCTCTCGTGGAACGACCTCGGATTCGATTTGAAAAACCATACGATCGGAAGCCCGGAAATACTTGTCAAACGTATCGAATGATACGTCCGGATCGAATGATACGTCCGGATCCAATGATACGCCGATCAGTACCCCATGATTCTGTGCACGAGCACAAGAAGCTTGAAGTAGATAAAAATGAATATACGGAATATCTTCCACGGTTTTCTGAGGAAACCGGCCATTGATTCGAGGCCCAGTTTGAAGAGATTTTTTGAAATATTTTTTTCCCTGCCGGAAAAGATTTCGAAATAATTATCGATCCATATGTAGATACCGGGATTAAAATTCTTTTTGTTTCTGAATATCCATTTTTCCTTACCCGCCACCCCTTTCCCTACGACGAGCAGGGACGGCGATGATTTTTTTATTGAAAGAACGACGTTCGTTTCCATTTTCCCCTTGAAATAGCCGGTGAAACGGCCGATCACCTTGAGGTCGGGGAAGGATACTTTGAGGTTCTTTTCAGCCTCCATCAGATCCTCCCGATGCGACCCGAGAAGGTAGGTGGTTTTCTGCAGTTTCTCAACAAGGGTAAAGAGTCTGATGATAAACTCGTAAGGATTATACCGGGTTGCCTCTCCCTTTTGTTGAAACCTGATGCCGCGGATTATCCCGGAAGCGACGGGAAGAACAAGCGAGGCTTCCCGCAAACAGCGATTATACTCATTATCGAAACGTCCCCGCAAAAGCCTGTTGACGGTAAGCAGGACAATATGGTGTTTCTCGTTATCCTGAAGAAAATCCTCAATGACCCCGGAAACCGTCTCTTTGTCGACGATATCCACCGGGACATTGAGAAAATTGATACGTTTTACTCTTCGCACACCGACCTCCAGTATAATCGTTCGAGGAGAATAATCCTTACAGCGGCAATCGCGTAGATCGCGGCGGTCTCCACCCGCAGCACCGAATCTCCAAGGTGCACCGGTATAAATCCGTATTCTGCAAGCAGACCGATTTCCCCTCCGGTAAAGCCCCCTTCGGGGCCGATGCAAAGAAAAACTCGCTCTGCCGCTTTTTCAAGCGATTCGTGCAGGCTTCGGTTATTCTCCCTTTCCTGATGAAACACAAGTTTTATTCCACAACCCGCCTGTGAAAGCGACCGTATCTCCCGGGGTGAATCTATGTGAGGGAGAACGGAAGCCCCGCTTTGTTGTACCGCTTCACGTGCTATTCGTTTCCACCGGGCTGTTTTTTTACTCATGGTATCATGATTATCAATTTTTACAATACTATTTTTGCATAAAAGCGGCATTATCGTTGACACACCCGCCTCGGTCGCCTGCCGTATGATCACATCCATTTTCTTTCCTTTCGGCAGGCCCTGAATGAGGGTAACGGCCGGAAGAGAAATCTTTTCCTTTTCTTTACTCTCTGCCGTCAGAAAGAGACAATGCCTTTGCTCGTCCCTCACCGTCAACCTGTATGTGTTGCCTTCGGCATCGAGACCGTCAAAGGAATCTCCCTTTTTGACCCGTCTCACATGTTTCAGATAATGGAAATCGTCCCCCTCGACGACAATCATACACCCGCTTCGAGGGGGACGCCGCAGGAAGAACTGCTTCATTCTCAGGTTCCGATGACCGAAAGATGACAGGACCGCTGCCGGGGCCCGTCAAATTCACAAAAATAAATACCCTGCCACGTACCGAGTACGAGACGCCCGTCATGAACCGGCACCTGAATACTGATGCCGAAAAGACTCGATTTTATATGTGCCGCCGAATTCCCTTCCATATGCTTGTAGTGATCGTCAAGGGGTACAATCGTATCTATCTCCTTGATAATGTCGGCGACAACGGCGGGATCTGCCGCTTCATTGATCGTTACGCCGGCCGTTGTATGGGGAACATAGACATTGCAAAAGCCGTTTTTTATCCCCGATTCGGCAACAAAGGTCTTCACTCTGGCGGTAATATCGCGAAATTCTTCTCTTTTTCTTGTCTGAACCTGCAAGGTATTATACATCATATATCGACACTCCTCTATTTTATTGCTTTTTTTTCAGATATTTCACCGCTTCCTGCAATACGATATCGAAATCGAGATCATAGACCGGATAATTGTTGTTTGCCTTGTTCACCTGGTTACGAATAAGTTTTTTGATGTAACGTTCCCTCAGCACGATCCCCTGTTTCTTGAGTTGTTTGATAAACTCATCGATCTGTTTTTCCGTTGGAGAGGAATTTTTCTCGACGAACGTTTCGATCGATTTTTCCTCGAAGAGTTCTGCGGCGGATTTTTCCTCTTCTTCCGTCAGGGCCTCTTCCTTTACCACTTTATCCGGCTCGATACCCACGCCATGAATACTTACACCGGACGGCGTGTAATATTTCGCGATAGTAAGCCGGTATCCGCCTTTTCCCGCATCCCTGATGGCCTGGATCGATCCCTTGCCGTATGATTTCTCTCCCATTACGTATACCCTTTCATTGTCCTTGAGTGCACCGACGAGGATTTCAGATGCGGAGGCGGAATATTTATCGATGAGAAGCACGACCGGAATATCCGGTGTGACCGTCGGCTCCCTCCATGCCCGATAAACACGGTCCTCGAACGCATTTCTCGACTTTGTACTCACGATAATTTTTCCTTTGGGCAGAAAGAGGTCCGCGATATCGATCGGTGAATCCCGTAAACCGCCCGGATTGTTTCGCAGGTCGATAATCATGGCGCTATACGAGTTTTCATCGAAAAAATCGATCGCTTTTACCACGTTTTCATAGGTCACAGAAGAAAATTCGAGAATTTTCAGATACGCGATATCATCGCCTATCATTTCCCTTTTCACCGACGGGATTTCGATCACCGCCCGCTCCAGTGTGACATCGAAGGTTTTCGACTCCCCGCGTAAAATCGTGAGGGTGACCGATGTTCCCGGCGTACCCCGTATACGGTTGACCACCTCATAGAGGGTCATTTCTTCTGTCGACTCCTCGTCAACCGCGACGATGAAGTCCCCCGCGATGACACCCGCCGCATATGCCGGTGTCGCTTCCATCGGCTGCGACACTTCGATCCACTTCTCTCCCTTGAATATGACAATCCCCACACCGCCTATCTTGCCCGTGGTAATCTCTTCTATCTCCATTAAATCTTCTTCCGTGAGATACGCGGAAAAAGGATCATCGAGCGACTGGAGTATTCCTTTCAGCGCCCCTTCCGTCATCGTATCGAGATCCGCTTTTTCAGGATCCACATAATGCTTCTGGATGTCTTCAAGAACTTCCCGGATAAGCTGAATTTTTTCTTCGAGTTTTTTTGAATTATTCTGGGCCAGGACGGGGAGATTGAACGCAAGACCCGCTATCACGACAAAAAACAACCATTTCATTGCGGCAAGATTATATTTTATTCTCCCCGGAACTTTTCTTATTGCCATACTATACTCCTCTCTTTCATGAAAATCCGTTACCCTCACTAACAGCACCCTTTCTTTCCACTCTTTACACCGGCACCCGCCGGTACCGTTTATTATACCGGGGATCAGCCGGTCACAATGATTTTATATAGGAAACCGCCTCCTGTAACACAAGGTCAAAATCAAGATCATACACCGGAGGATCGTTCAGTGTCCTGTTCAACTCCTTTCGTATAAGTCCCCGGACGTACCGTTCCCGCAACACGACGCCCTCTCTTTTCAACGTCGAGATAAACGAATCGATCTGTGTTTCGGTCGGTACGGGGAATTCCCGGACAAACTCCGCGATCTTATCGTCTTCGAGTAATGCTTCCAGGGATTTCTCTTCCCTGTCCGACAGCTTCTCCTCTTCGATTGTTTTATCAGGTTCGATACCGATACCGTCGATACTCACATTCTGTGGCGTGTAGTATTTTGCCACGGTGAGACGGAATCCGCCGTCCCCGATATACCGTACCTGCTGGACGGATCCTTTCCCATAGGATTTTTCTCCGATTATATATGCACGGTCGTAATCCCTGAACGCCCCGGTAAGAATTTCAGCTGCGGACGCTGAATATTTATCGATCAGGACGACGATCGGAATCGATTCATCGACCATCGCGGCTTTTTCCGCCTTGTAGACTTCATTTTCGAGCGGATTCCGTGACTTCGTACTCACGATAATACTGCCGGCCGGGAAAAAAAGGTCGGCAACGTCGACAACGGAAGAGAGTAATCCGCCGGGATTGCTCCTTACATCAACGACAAGCGCCGAATAATTGTTGCCCCTGAAAAAAGAAATCGCTTCTTCAACCCGTTCGAGTGTATGCGGGGTAAACTGGAGGATCTGCATATATCCGATATGATCCGGCATCATTGCTTTTTTTACGGTCGGAAGTTCGATCATCGCACGCACAACAGTGACGTCGAAGACGGTCGATTCTCCGCGGAGTATGGTCAGTTTGACCGGTGTCCCGGGCTCACCTTTGAGCCGGCCGACGACATCGTCGATTCCCAGATCTACCGTCGTTTCACCTTCGATCGAAATAATGATATCTCCCGCATTTATTCCCGCCTTATACGCCGGGGTGCCGGGAATGGGCCGCGCAACCTCGACCCCCTTTTCTCCTTCGAGGATATAAAGTCCAACGCCCCCGAAACTTCCCGTCGTGGTTTCCTCCATATCCATCATTTCTTCTTCCGTTAGATATGCGGAATACGGATCGTCCAGGGCATCAAGAATTCCCTTTAGCGCCCCTTCGGCCAGAATATCGAGTTTTACCTTCTCTTCATCGACATAATTCCCCCGCACGAATAAAAGCACGTCCCTGATGTCTTCAATCCTGTGCTCGAGATTCATATCACGCGACTGCAAAAACAGCCGTGAAAAAACAGCAAGAAAAATAAGTACGATGAGGGATACGAGTGTAATTACGATAAGAAGCAATTTTTCTTTAATATTTTTATCCATGGTTACCATTGAACTTCCCGATCTTAATAAAAATACCGTGTGGCCACCCTTAAGAGCAGACCAAATAGCGTTTTTTCCATCACGGCCGCACTATGCCGTGTGCCCTGACATAAGGAAAACTCCCCATTTCAATAAAAGACATACAAGCTTGAAATCCGGCCGGAGAAGTGCGATAAAAGTCTCTTGACCTAAATATACAACAAAAGATACACTCTATCTTAATGAAAAAACAAAATTTTTTTTTAATCGCAGGTGCTATCTGGGAATTTATTCGGTTTTTACTTTTTTTCCTTTTTATCACCGGTTTTCAATTCCATGAACTGCTATGGAACAGACAAACAATTCTCTGGTTGATCCTTCTCTCTTCAGCTCAACTCATCATGCCTGCCGGATTTCTTCTTCTCATTATCAATTTTACCAGATTCAGGGCGTTAATACAACTATTACGCTACGGTAAAATACTCGGCCTTTTTTCGTCCCTTATTCTCTTTATCGATGAAATGATTTCCGGTAATGTACTTTTACTCGTCCCTATCCCGTCCCTTTCCCAAACAGAAGGAATTTCTTTCATTCTCCTCTCATTAACGATATTTTTCGATTTGATTTTACTTTATTTTTTACTATCATTTAAAGAAGAGAGACCTCAACCGGTAAAAAACAAGGATACGTCGGGGGAATCTTCATTTTTACCGGTCTTTTCCGAAACCGAGGTAAAAGATGAAATTACAGAGACAAAGGCAGAGGACAGCTAAATGATGATAATACCTGTAGCCAGCGGCAAAGGTGGCGTCGGCAAATCATTGCTCGCGGCGAATCTCGGAATTTCACTGGGAGAAGCGGGGAAAAAGGTAATTCTTGTCGATCTCGACCTTGGGGCCTCGAATCTTCATATGTTTTTGGGGCTGAGATCCGTTAAGCAGGGAATCGGTACGTTTTTAAACAGTCATCATAAAGATTTCAATTCCATTCTCGTGAAAACCGACTATGAAGGGGTTTCCCTGATTCCCGGGGACGCGGAAATTCCTGATATAGCCCAATTAAAAACCGCGCAAAAACGCCTTCTCATGCGGGAGCTTTGCGGCCTTGATGCCGACTTTCTCATCATGGATCTGGGGCCGGGGACTAACTACGATGTACTCGACTTTTTTCTCGTTTCACAGCGGGGGATCCTCGTGACGACCCCCGCGTTGACGTCGATTCTTAACGCCTACCTCTTTTTCAAAAACGCGGTATTCAGAATCATGTCCTCGACATTCAAGTCCAAATCAAAAGCAGCCCTTTATATCGAAAAACTGAAAAAGGACGGAACACCGTTACAAAAAATATATGTCGTAAAGCTTCTTCAAAAAATCAAAGAGATCGATATCGATTGTTATAATGATTTTACGATAAAAATCCGTAATTTCAAACCATTCTTTGTTCTCAATATGCTCGTCAACAAAAAAGACACGGACAAGGCGAATCAGTTGCGCCGGTCGGTGAAAGAATATCTCGACATTGACATCGAACACCTGGGCATCATATCAAAGGATGCCGCTCAGGATATCGCCCTCAATTCCAGACTGCCGATCGTCAAGTACAAACCCGACTCGATTCTTTCCCAGGCAATATACAGAATCGCCGACAAGCTGCTTCAATGTGAATCCGAAGGCGAAGGTCCCCTCGACCTGGAAAATATCGAAGAGAGTTACCAGATAGCGGAAATGGAGGCGGAGGCGGATTTTCAGGCAAAGCTTCACTATATGGAAGAACTCCTCCATTGCGGAGAACTTTCAAAAGGAGACCTTATCGAAATAATAAAAAGCCAGCATTATGAGATAGAAAAACTGAAGAAAGAAAGCAATCTTCTCAAGGCAAAACTCATCCGGGCGATCGACGAGGGTTTCGTTTATTGAGGCGGATAATCGGACGGGAATATGAATCGACGATATATTCAAAAAGTGATATGGATCGAATCGATCCTATGGATCGTGTCGATCCTCCTTTTTACCATTCCCCTTTATGGAGAAGACGAAACAACCGGCGAAACCGCGCCGGAAAAACAGAAAATATTCCTTCTTCCAATCAGAAATATAGCGGAAAACGCAGAATTCGCACACCTTGAAAGTTTTATCTATAACGTATTGACCATCAATATCAAAAAACAGGCGTCCCTCAGGCTTTATCCCGAATCCGGAGCGGTCACCGTTCCGCCGGAAAAGCATAACGATCTTGAAGGGTTGTTTTCCATGATACGCGGGGACTATTCAATAGAAAATTGTATCGTTTGTGAATATTATATCGTCCGCGACGAACTCCATATTATCATCAATCTGTGGGATACCGGCTCTTTCAGGATAAAAAACTCATACAGGAAATCCATGCCGACGGATCTGGATATGCTTTCAAACATCGAGGCGTTGAGTTCGCGGGTAGCTGAAAATATCGGCCGCGTCCTCCCGATGCTGGAACGGGAGGCCATTCTGCAGCGGCAGGTACGTTCACGGTTATATGACAAACTCGACCGGGAGGAACGGCTTTTGGATACGGTTTTTTCGCGGCATAACGAAATTCAGCTTTCCCTTTTCACCGGATTGAATTTCGGCAGGACCGCCGTTTCGATGTCTTCCACAGGATTTTTTATTTCACCGACCCTTCAATGTGAATACTCGCGTTTTTTCGGGGACGGTATTCATATGCGGATAGGGCTCGATTATCTCGCCTTTGATATCATGGATATCGAGGATCCGCGATCCGAAGTGTCTGTCGAAGCCCTTCTGGGTTTTCACACGACATCACTTTTTTCCGTTTCGATCGATGCGGGTCTTGCTTTTATCTACGATTACAACAGCGCCAGTTCTGCCCTTTCCTACAGGACAGATATCGAGGAAACCGTCGTAAAACCCTCAATCGAACGGTTTTCAATCTCGCTCCCCATCCATTTCGGTATTTCCCTCTATCTCACATCATCGTTCTTTATCAATATGCGGATAAAATATCACGGCCTCACTGCGACATTCGAACCGCTTTCTCCTGACGAATATAATGAGGGGACCAGATTGTGGAGATATTATTATGGTTTTTCGCCCTGGACATTGTTGTGTTTTTCGATTACCACCCAGGTGGGGATTCGGTTTTAAGGAGTAAAAAGTCGATAATGAGACTCAAATATATTTTCATATTCATTATTTTCTTGTTGTCGACCCCCTTTTCTCATCCCGTGTATGGGGAGGAGAAACCGCTTGCCGTCGTATTGGACTTTTCCGGTTCCGGAATTTCAGAAAAAGACACCCTTTTTCTGATCGACATATTGACAATCAACCTGCTCGAAACCGGGAAAGTCAACATGATCAGCCGCACGGAGAGAAACGCGTTCCTGCAAGCACGGCAATTTCCCCTCAGTGAAATGGCCGGCACCGGGTCGCTGCCGGAACTGGGTAAACTCCTCTATGCCGATTACCTCATCGGCGGAAAAATAACGGGCGATAAAGGGCCGGTGAAACTGACGTTGTTTCTCTATGATGCCGAAAGCGGACGGATATCGGATTTGAAGACCCGCGAATATTCGGAATTCGCCGGGCTGATCGATAATCTGAGAGACTGTGCCCATGAACTCGTTCTCTGTATACCGCCCGGACAGAGCCGGACGGCTTTATCGCAAAAGGTGCTGAAACAGGTAAGCCCCGTTCCCGTACGGGAGAAAATCCTGTTCATATTCAGAAAACACGATGTGACGGGCGCTGAGGCGGCGCAAAAGGATATGTTTTATTCGCTTGTTTCCATGCTTACGGACGCATCCAGATTCATCCCGTATTATACGGAGATCGACTTTGACTTCACCGCGCCCCCACTCGAGGCTTTTGTACGCGACGCTCGATCGAAAGAATGCGGATCATTCGCATTTATCAGACAGACCACAGACGGACATCGGCCTTCACATTCGTTTGTCGTATACGACAACAGCCTCACGGAAAGACTGGCGGTACCGGTCGATCCGCCCGTCGATCCCGAAGAAAAAGCCCGTGAAATCGGGGAACTCATGACGGAACATCTTCTGCTTCCACAGCGTATGATCGGTGAGGAAGTTCGGAAGAATCTCTATCTCGAGCAAAAAATCGGGGAACTGCTTCTTGCCGAACGGCTTTTCTCAAAACGATTCAGCCTCAGGTTTCATCAGAAATTATTCAAATCGATATATACCCCTACCCTGCACCCGGACCTGAATCTCGTTTCCGGCGAAATCGATCTCTTCTGGTATTATCTCGATATCCTCGGAACCGGTGTCGGTTACGGATTCAATCTCGGTTATCCCGGCACACTCGATTCATCACTCAACAACCATCCCCTTGTCTATCAGCACGAGCTGCGTTTTACACCATTAAGCCTTCGCGCAGGGGGCAGGTTCTGTCTCGTATTCGACTACCTTATTTCGATTGCCCTTCACAATATGTACAGAATCACAAGCCATATAGACGGCCCGCTGACATACGAGAATTCGGGGTTTACCGTGTACATGAAAGCAGGGCTCGATATCGGCTGTCTCTTCTACTTTTCACCGTCATACGCGGTCTATATCGATCTTTTTACCCTTTTTTATTCACTGCCGATAATCCCCCATCCGCAGGACAACGGGATACGTCATTTTTCCGGTGATCTCGGGGGAATCGGATTTAATTTCAGCTTTTAGTAATCCGGTAAACGATGCCCCGGTTCGAAATGATATAGAGGTCATCATGTACCATCAGGGGCGCCGTATAAAACGATTCATTTTCCCGGACGATGACCGTATAAGCTTTCTCGTGTGCGTCGCAATCCCAGACGATCAGACTGCCCGAGTCCGTGCCGGTATAGAGAAACTTACCCGCGATGAGGGGGTAATAATTTCGCCATGTCCGCGTTGAGAGTGTCCCGGAAAATATTTTTTCCGAACGGGAAAGCCTCGAACGGTCCGGATCGAGAACAAAGATACCGCCGTCCGTATAAAAACCAAAAAGGAATCCCCCGTACGAATAAAAGTCGGAGATAATGGGAGCTTCCAGCGTCCATTCCCCGTTCCGCCTGCCGTTATCCGTAATTTCGATGATTTTCGGTACGCTTCCTTCAAGAAGGTACACATAGATACGGTTGTTCATCCACACCGGATTGCAGAACGATTTACCCGCCAGTTCCACCTTCCAGAGTTCCCGCGCCGTTCGGTCGAGTGCGGCGATGTAATTTTCATAAAACGCCCCGATAACGATGACCCGTTCCCCGACTATGGGCGAAAGCGGGAAATGTTCGCTTCTGAGCAGCTTCAATGGTTCGTCCGGTTCGAGAAGGTTCAACGTGTAGTAACCCCTGTTTTTTATGGGTAGGTAGAGGGTCGTCTCGGAGACCAGGGGATGATAATTGTCTTCCATCACGCCGTTATCCCCGAGTGGTATCGATGAGGTGATCGTCTCTTTTTTCGTATCGATCAGATAAAGAAAAAGGGAATCGGCCAGCATCATCGTATTTCCCCGCAACACGGGTTTTACACGGAAAAGCGGAGGTGACTGAAACCGGATCGGCTCTTCGATCCCCCCCTCTCCGAGGCGGAAAAGATTGTTCGTACTCAGGATATAGACCGATGTGCCGTCAAAGCATACGGAAAAAAAAAGCACTTTCCCGGGCCCGGGGGCGTCGACGGGAAGCTTTGCCGCTTCATTTACCATATTGTAGACAAGCGGCTTCTTTTGTTCTCTTGAAGGCAGGGTTATTTCGATATCGGTCTTTTTTTCATCGACCCCTTCCTCCTCGAAGACGGGCTTACCCGCCGCGGTATCCGTTTCGGCATTATCCCGAACCGCCTCCTTCAGGGAAGATACGGTACGGTTTGCATACACCATGTCCCTGTTTTCCTCATCAATCCGTATTTCATGATTCGAAGGGAGGGCGACATTAAAAACGGGGGTTCCCCCGGAAACGGCAAGACGTATCTTCTGTCCGGCGCCAAGGGATACCAGATGCCTGTCCGCCGTCTCCTCCTTCATAAAAACACGGACTTCTCCTTCGAAACAGACTGCGATAATATCATCCCCGGTCTTCTCAAAGAGGACCCGTGTTCCCGTCATTGAAAAAAGGTATTGGTCCGAACTGACGGACAATCTCCTGTCCGTACCAAAGCTTCCGGTTTTATTCACATACATCGAGCCCTTTTCCAAACGGATGGTGATACGGCGTGAAAACTGGGAATAGGAAACGAGCCGGGCTTCGGAGCCGGGGAAAAATCGAAATCCGGCAGTACCTTTTATTTCAAGATCGCAGACCGATGTTTCCGGGACGACGATACGGTCGTTTTCTTCAAGGACATCCCCTTCAGAGCGCATCTGCCCGGTTTCTCCGATAATCCCCGAATCGGATATCAATGTAATGGGATAAGCGGAAACGGTTCCCGGAACAAAGACCGCGAATCCGGTCCAGAGACAAAGCGGGAGGACGATAACACATAATAGAATTAAGGTGAGTGCGGGTGAATATCTGAAAAAAGTGACGGGCTTGATTCTTTCACTCTTTCCGGCAGTCATTTCGGCCATTCTGGAAAAAATCTTTTCTTCCGCCCTCCTGCTTACCGCGACAGGGGAATCGGCTACCTCGATGATATGCTTCAAATCAGTATTGTTTTCGTTTCTCATAACACATCCCCTCCGGGAAAAATATAGTCCCTTTTCAGGAAAAGTATATTTTTTCCTTTGCCATACGCTTTATTTCAGCCTGAAACATCTTTCGTGACCGATACAGGATATTCTCCACGGCCTTCTCTGTTTTATTGATCAAAGATGCAATCTCGGCCATGCTTTTCCCTTCCACATATTTCTTCCTCATTACCTCCCGGTTCTCCGAGGGAAGCCTCCCGAAAGCCGCTTTTAAAAGGAGTCCGTTCTCCTTGACAAGCACATCCGATTCCGGGGAATTCGAAAATGCGTTCAGTAACTCATGCTGCCGTACCCGGACAGTCTGGACTTTGATGATCTTTTTTTCTTTCTTGAGGCGTCTGTAATAATCACCAATCTTGGATTTTGCGATTCTGAGCAGCCATGCCTTTATATTGTGCGTCAATGTCAGTGATCCCGCATAGGTAATCGCATCGCAGTACACCTCCGAAAGAATATCCTCGGCCGTTTCGGTGACATTCCCCACCCTTAAAAGAATATATCCCATGAGTATCTGCGCGGTCAAGGAATAGAGTTCCCTGAACGCCTCGTTATCTTTTGTCTTCAATCGTTTGATGAAATCTCCGGAAAACTTCATAAGCGCTTTATTAATTAATCGTGAAAAAAAGGGCCAACACTCAAATTTTTTTTTTAAAAAGACGGTAAAAAAAAGAAAAGTTTTGAGGGATTCACTCGAAAACAACGCCTTACTATTATAAACGTATAACGAAAAAATTTTATTTCAGGAGGAATATATGTTTAAAAAAGGTTTTAGCATGTCCGCATCGATTCTGATAATCACATGCACACTGGTATTTTATTTTATTTCATGTGCCCCTCCTTTTGAGGACGGAGTCAGGGAAACGAAAGAGCCCGGATTGACAGAGGAAGAGGAAATCATTCTTCGGGAAAAATGCGAAGACGCGATCTCCATCCTTTCAGAATCCGTCGCACAATCGGTGACCGAAGACAATACCATGCTCTCGATTATCCATGAAGAGTTGGGAAAGCGCTTTGACGGCGACACCGAAGTGCTGCTCGAAACGGTTCTCAACAGAATGACGGACGACGGGCGTAAGGTTTCGGAGATCGTATCGCGGTCGGTCGAGACAACCGTCTCGCGCCGCGGCGGGACGAGGGGGACGGAGGACGAAGCGAACCTCGACGAGATTGTCTGGGGACTCGAGCAGATCATGAATCTCCAGATTTACATGCCCGAATTCGATGCGTGGGACGGGGCGTCCGTTCCGCTTGTGGGGTTCATCCCGTTCACCTACGATGTCGAGACCGAAGGCTATATCACCGCTTACGACGCATCCGGAAACGAATACAGGATCGACGAAACGAATTACCTGGAGCATCCCCTCTTTGTTATCGGACCAAACGAACGGACCGACGCGGCGGGAAACATACATGAGGAGTATATCGACATCACAAATGAATCTCTTGCGGGAGCGGCCGACAATTCGGAAATGTTAACACGCGGTGACGATGTCACACCGGGAAGGGAAGGCGCCACGGAGGTGATGGATTATTTCGAGATTTGGAACGAGCATGAAGGTCTCTTCAAGGGAAGTGCCGAAATCCGTATCGTTTTCATGAACGACAAATATCACAAAAAACTCAGATACAATAACGTAAAATCCCATAGCAGAAACAACAACGACCTCGCACTCTTCAACTGGTTCAGGACGATTCACGGTCCCGCCACACGGTTTGTCATTTACGAAAATGACGGACCCGATACTGAATACGAACCCGGCAAACGTTCGGGAAGCCCTTCGAGGAGCGCCACGCTCCTGACCGGAGACGGTGGGGACGGAGGTGGAGATTCGAAATGGTGGGAGGACGTCATCAAATACATAAAAATAGCGGCTGAATTATTCAATATCGGAAAAACCGTTTTCAATTTCGGAAGCGGCGACGAAACGCTGAATGACGGATATATCCTTTACACGGACACGCCGAAGGAATACGTAAAAAGCTCTGAATGCGTCCTGGGTATGACATATATACTCGCCGATCCACCGCCCGCGACCCCGACCCCGACGCCCCATCCGGGCGTTTACGAACTCGTGGTGATGTATAACGATGCGAACGGCGCATTTCAGCGCGATATACATCCGGGACTCGAGGAAAACAGCACCGTCAATATTTCGACGGCCCAAACGTACAAGACAACGGCGAACGACGGCACCGTCACCACATATACCTTTTCCTACTGGTACCTGCGGGGAGGAGAGGCGGTCATCGCCGATAAAAACGCCCGTTCGACCACAGTCGGTTCGTTCAAATCGGACGCGAGTGTCGCCGCGATCTATACAAGCAATTCCCGGAAGGTATACAAACTCATCATAAACTATATGAACGCAAGCGGGGCCGGCCAGAATAAAACAGAGTCCGGGTTGACGGAATCCAGCACGGTCTCGATCAGTACCGCAGCAAGCTATACATCCGGCGGATCGAAATTCACCTTTACAAGCTGGGAATTGAGCGGCAATGCCGTTATCGTATCGCCGAACGCGGCAAACACGACGGTACGGAACATCACATCGGATTCGACAGTGACGGCGAAATACAAAAAAGAAACGACGGCGACCACCTACACGCTGAGTGTCATTCACACAGGTCTGAACGGACAGCAGGGAACGATTCGTCATACGAACCTGACGGAAAGCAGCATTGTTTCCGTCAGCACGGCGGAGAGTTACACGGCTTCCGACGGAACAAAATGGAAATTCGTCCGGTGGAATATTTCCGGGAGTGTTTCGCTAGACAATGCGAGCGCATGGGCGACGACGGCGAGAAACATCAAGGCGGACTCGACTCTGACCGCGGAATACACGGCAACGTACAGGTTGGATGTCACCAGCCTCGATTCGAGCGGAACCTCGCATACGGTGACATACACCGATCTCACGAATACCAGCGTAATAAGCATAAGTACGGTAAGCAGTTTCGAGGCGCCGGGCTCGGGGGGGCACCGCATTTATTTCGTGCAATGGTGGCTTTCCGGGAACGCCGTCATCGACAGCGTCACTTCCACTTCGACAAGCGTGAGGAATTTCAAGGGCAACGCATCCGTTTCCGTCCAATACCAGTAATCGGCAATCGTTTTGAAAAGTATATCCGGTAACCGGGTCCTTCGGGGCCCGGTTTTTTCGTTTTAAAAAAACCATTGTAAAATTCCCGGAATCAGGATATAATGGGGTACCATAATCGGCACTATTGCGGAGGTCAAATCATGAAAATAAGAACGGTATGCACCATTTTGCCGCTTGTTCTTCTGCTTTCAGGCGGCTGTGACGATATTGCGTCGAATATACCCTATCCAGAAGCTGAAATTATCAACAAACATATCAGGGAATTGTCGCTGCTCGATCAAATGGGGGAATTCGAAGAACGGAAAGGGCCGATAACGGATAAAGGACCGTGCGTTTACAGCTATACACTACAAACGGGGAACGACGAAAATATCAATCTCGACCCGGACTGCTCATGGATTTATCCGGGCGCCCTATTCGACGGCTCAAGCATTCTCGACGGCGAATACGGCGTCATCGATGTCAATAGACGCAGACTCACCGTCACATTGTCTTCCATTTTTAAAATAAATTTCGGCTCGATCGACATCAATCCGGTGTATCCGGAAACCCGAAATTCACTCGCCTGTGTGGCGAGACCGCCGATACCGGAAGTGAATCATAAAATCGAAAACGTTTACAATGCCGATCATCTCAAGATACTTCTCCCCGTTCATTTAAAAACCGACCCGCCCATCGATACTATTTTTAATTTCGATCCGGCTTCGGTTACCAGGAAAAAGCTGATACAATACAAATATATCTATTATACCGCCTCATGCGATGCGCCGAAGAATCCCTCCGATTTTTTCGATCCGTCCGTCACATGGGAGGAATTGCGGCAATGGATCACGGAACCGGTTTCTCCCGTCTACATTTCCCGCGTAAAATACGGCAAAATGGGATTCATTTTCATTGAATCGGACGCCGATGACAATGATTTGACCGCCGCCCTGAATCACGCACTCGACGATGTTCCCGCGACGACGGAAAACGCCCTATTTTACAGAAAGATACTCGACAACAGCACGATAAAATCCCTGACGATCGGCCAGGAATCGAAGCAGGCAATAACGACACTTTCGGGATTTGATGATCTGAGTACACACGCATCGAGACTGAAGGATTACACCAAAATAAACGAATGTTACCCGATCATCTACAGCCTCAATTATCTGAAACTGCGTGAATTAAATACATTAGGCGTCGTCCTTTCCGCACAATATTATTTAACCGAATGCGGTAATGACGATCGGGCGTATAAATTGACCGTCAGCACCGTCCGCGACGACGGCATCCCGTATGAAATGGTTGCCGATGTAACATACGTAAACGAAATTCCCCTCGACGCGGTAGAGGAATACACCTCGGAAGGAACGGTGTACCGTTTCTCATATTGGGAGCCGTCGCAGACAGGCGTCATCATCGATGATATAACCATGAATCATACCACCGCCCATTACTTTGAAAACCATTGCACCATCATCGCACATTACGAGGAGACCGGAAGCATCGACCCGACTCCCTCCCCGCCCGCGGAAACGGTGACAAATCCGCCGACCTACACACTCACCTATGACACATACAATGCCGCGGGCGTCAAGTCCTCGCCGTCCCGTTCCAATCTCCAGTACGGCAGTACCGTGTCGATCAGTACCGCCGGAAGCTACTCCCATTCGGAAGGGACCATGATCTTCGACAGCTGGCGGGTTGCCTCCGGAAGTGCCCGGATTATCCAGGCGGGATCCGCGTCGAACGCATCGGTGACGGAGTTCAAGGCGAACACCAGGGTCGTCCCCGGCTACAGCCTCGAGCCCTCCGATCCGCCGCCCCCGCCGACACCCGAATACACGCTGACCGTCAGGTACCGCGCGTCCGACGGAACGGCAAAAACGGAAAACCACACCATGACCGCCGTCGATTCCGTCACTATCGGCACCACGGACCGCTACCGTGCGACCGACGGAACGACAATGCGGTTTCAGACGTGGGGAATTGCTTCCGGCAGCGCCGCAATCGAGAACGCGGGTTCGGCGGACGGCGCCGTCATCAAGAACCTGAGTAAGGATACGACGGTGGAAGCCTCATACATCGCCGTACTCCATACGCTGCAGGTTACCTATAATGATTCATCGGGAACATCGTATTCCGTCACATACAAAAATCTCAAGGAAACGGATACAATCTCGATCAGCACCGCGAGTCAGATAAATAGCGGGACGACACTTTACTTCAAACAATGGCATCTGTCCGGCGAGGCGGATATCGGAAGCCCGATTTCCGCAGGCACGTCCGTTACCAATTTCCGGGGCAATGCTTCGGTCAGTCCTGAATATGGGCGGTAGATATGACATTACGTAAAAAATCCTCGATACCCCGGTTCGTATTCGCGATAAAAAACCCGAATTCCGTATCTTCTCTTGAATAGAAACAGTATCTATAGTAAAGTTGCTGTAATTCTCCGGTGAAAGCGGCATCGGTCACCGGCAAATACAGAAGGAACCGGAACGGCAGCTGCGCCGGGGTATACCGTATATCCGGTCATCAGCATAAAAAGAGGAGACGATATGTTGCACTATATTACCTTTCCGGACTGGATCAAGCCGGAAATTATACCGGGAATCACCTTTATCCGGTGGTACGCCCTCATGTATATTATCGCGTTCGGTATTACCTACCTCCTTTTCAGGTACCAGATAAAGGAAAGAAAACTCCAGATAAAGGAAGACGATATATATAATGTTTTTTTCTGGGGTATCGTGGGACTCATCATCGGGGCCAGGCTGTTTGCCGTCACCGTTTACGACCGCCACGGCGAATTCCTGAAAAATCCGATTATCGCGTTTCTTCCCGTAAGCTGTGAAAACGGGGGGTGCCAGTTTACCGGATTCGCCGGCATGTCGTATCACGGCGGGGTGATCGGGTGCATTATCGGTGTGCTTATTTACACGAAAATAAAAAAAATCGACATCCTCGAGTGGGGCGACCTTATCGTCGCCGGGATTCCCCTTGGCTATACCTTCGGACGGCTCGGCAACTTTATCAATGGCGAACTCTACGGACGGGTGACCACCCTTCCCTGGGGCATGGTCTTCCCGGATGCAAGGGCAAAGCTTCCGGCCGACGACTCCTGGGTAAAAGCGACCGCGGAAAAACTCGGTATCGAGATTCCTCCATCGGGAATGGTCAATCTGCCGCGCCATCCGTCACAGCTGTATGAGGCCCTTTTCGAGGGAATCGTCCTCTGGCTTGCCATCTGGTTTCTTTTTCGTAAAAGAAAACCGTTTAAAGGATTTATCATCGGCACCTACATTATCGGCTACGGGTTGATCCGCTTTTTTATCGAATATGTCAGGGAACCCGATATCGGAAAATTTCTTTTTCCATTTGGTGAGGGAAAGAACGCTATATACCGCCTTGTCAGCCCGTGGAATTTCACGCTCGGACAGCTTCTCTGCTTCCTGATGATAATCGGGGGCATAGCGAGTCTTTTAATTTTCCGGCACCTTTCAAAACGGCAGGAACTGGAAGCGGCGGAGGCAAAAGAAAAACCGGATCTGAAAAAGTTACGAAAGAAGATAAAATAGGTATGGGCGATATTGGATTTGAACCAACGACTTCTGCCGTGTGAGGGTATTCCCATATACATGGTACCCATTTTTAGCCATTTCAAGATAATTTTACAGGATCTTGGCAGAATTACACATTTATTACATAGACAACATGGGAAAAAAAGACACGCTTTTGGGTATAATACAAAACATAAAACAGATAATGGACAATTTCTCTTATCCCGACACAGGTACAGATAAGTTTTTACAAATTTTCTTGACAAGTTTATTGGGTATTTCTCTGTGTCTTGGAATTGCTTCAATAGCCCCCGTTGCCGGATTCATCCATAATGAAAGAGAAGCTCCTTCTCTTTTAAGATAGCAACTGTTTTTTCGAAGATGCTTTAATAATACTTCCCTTTTCAATGAATATCACCTTGTTTTAACTACAATGGAATTCAACTCTATTGTATACTGATTGTTTCCTTAATGGCACCATCTGGAATTCCTCTTAAAGCATCTTCTCTTCTATCTTCCAAGATCAAAGAAATAGCATCTGCCAGATTTTTTTCACATTCTTTTATGGTCTTTCCTTGACCATTAGCTCCCGGAATTTCGGGACAATACCCTATATACCAATCTTCATCTTTTTCTATAATTGCTGTAAATTCATTGTGCATAATAAATACTCCTGATTATGGGCGATATTGGATTTGAACCAACGACTTCTACCGTGTGAAGGTAGCACTCTCCCGCTGAGTTAATCGCCCGTTTATCATGAGGATATATCAACCTCGACAACCTGTCAATAGTTTTTTTTGCGTGCGGTAATGACGACCGCAATAAGCGCGTTTTTCGAAAGCGGCGTAAAAAACGGCACATCGGATTTCAGCGACCTGCTTCTTCATAGGTCACGAACAAAGTAACATCTTGCTTTAATACCAGAAATATATTTTACCCATTTGAACATAAAAAAGTATCGTGCCTCCCAGAAGGGCAAGGAATTCCAAAACAAGGGGCAGGGGCCCGGAAATAAATAATAATGCGGTATATCCCGCCAAAATAAGCAGCGAGGCGACGACAATACCCAGAAACCGTTTCTGCCGTATGATTGTGGCGACAATGAAATTGATTACAATAATGATACTCAATCCCGAATAGATCATGCACACACCGCTTTCATCTCCGAGTTTGTAAAGGAAGGTCGAAAGAAACTCGGAAGTATCGAATGGAACGATATAGGCGATGATGATGGAAAGTATGACTGCGCCCCCGAGCAGGTTGCCGTATTTCTGGTATTTTACCTCGATCGAATAAAGACTCGAGAAGAAAAAACAAAGAAGGCCGAAAAATCTCCCGAAATAAACAATCCTTGAAGTGATGAGCCCGGTAAGGTTGAAATTCCAGACAAGATGAAAGAACAGACTCAGCAATCTCAAAGACTCGATGGAAAGGGAACAGATAAAGAGAGAAAAGAAAAACACCTCGGCGGAAGCGATGCGCTTGAACAGACTCCTGAAAATAATGGACATTGAAAAACTGAAAACCAGAAGTAATGAAAGACCGATGATAACGAATACGTAATGATAATTATTCTGATGTACGCCCTCATACATAAACCACCAGTACTGGTATGTATTGAACGTCGTATCATCAATGTGATATTCACCTGAAAGAAGCCCCGCCAGAATCAGGACGAACCCGATCATACAAACAAGAGAAACGAGGATTCCCGATAACAGGATGTTATTGCGTGCTCCGACAAGCATAGCCTTGCTATTGTGCACGATATGTTTGATTTTATCAAGATTTCGACTGCATAAATCCGTTTGGTTTTCCCAAATATCGGTTAAAAATCAACCGTATATTTTTCCGCATTCACCAAATATTTCACTACAGTAATCTCAAATAATATCGATATAGTATATAGAGGATCCTGATGAGACGAATACTGCTATTTTACTTGTTACTCATTGTCATCCCATTCCGTACTATGGCGGGAGATATTGCCGCCTTTGTCAACCTCGGTTTTTCGGATGATTCACGGTATTTTATGTTCGGACAGTTCGGCATCACCGAAAACAATTCGTTCCCCTATGCCGATCTTTATATCGTCGATGTCCGTTCGAATATTTTTACACCGTACGGTAAAAAAAATTTTTTTGCCCGGGAAGCTGTCGAACCGGGAAACAGCGGGATGGGGGCCCTGCTCAACCTTGTCGAACAAAATATCGCGCTTAAGGTAAAATACAATATCAACCACCTTGCGACCGGCCGCATTCTCTATCTTCTTTTGAACGGCGACACGCCAAAAGAAACCATTAGCTTCAGAGATTTCAATACGGGAAACACCTATAACGTCCGGCTTTTCCAAAACGCAACCGGAACGGGCAAGAATATATCCTCATCGTTTCATATCTCGGCAACCGTCACAAAAAGCTCCGGGGCCTCGGCATCATTGAATACAGGGCACCCCTCATTCGCGAGAACAGGGGTGGTGAAATATAAAATAAAACAAATCATTCTTGCACCAGACGAACGCTCGCTTGTCTTTGTCATCGAAAAAGAAGAAATCGACACAAAAGGCATCAATATCCGCTATATGGTTGAAACGGCAGTTATAGCATACTGAAATCATTCGATATTCCCGATATTTTCCCCGTTTCAGCAGCACTGCAAACGCATGAGACGGCGTCCGCCTGCGGTCTATCATCTGAAAGCGACAAGGGGCACCGTATTCTTTGTACCTTTCCTCCCCGCCGGAAGCAGCGGTTTACTTGACAGAGACCGCCTTTTCCGTATACTATCCACCATTGAATGAACAACATTTCGTGTCAAAGAAGGAGATTGTGTCATGGCATCTGTAAAGAATATCGGGATTATAACCAGCGGGGGAGATTGCGGCGGACTCAATGCCGTTGTCAAGGGTGCCGCCAAAACGGCGATTTCCAAAGGGATCAACGCCTACATCATTCCAAACGGGTACGCGGGGCTTTATAATCTAGTTGATATGGAGAAACTGGTATTACTTCAGGAAAAGCGGGTGGATGCCGTTTCGTCGGCCATCGCAGGTTCGGAAGCGGGACATTCACGTGTAAAAATATCCAAAATTACAGACCCGGATAAATACGAGAGAATCAAAAAGGGTCTTGCTAAGTTCTCTATCGACGGCCTTATCATATCCGGCGGAGACGATACGGGAAGCGTCGTTGTCGATCTCGCACAGCAAGGCATTCCATGTGTCCACGCCCCGAAAACCATGGATCTTGATCTTCAAACCTATTCCGTCGGGGCGGATTCGGCGATCAATAAAATTTCAAGGTTTGTCTCCGATCTTAAAACGACGGGGCAAACCCATAACAGAATCATGGTCATAGAAGTTTTCGGCCGTTATGCGGGACACACCGCATTCAGGGGCGGTATCGGCGCCGATGCGGACTGTATCCTCATCCCGGAAATTCCGACCGATTTCACGGTCGTCTACCAGCACATGAAAAAGCATTTCATGCAGCGGATTACCGCAAGCGATGTCAAGGCGGGAACCTACTCGATCGTTGTCGCCGAGGGGCTGAAAGACGCGAGCGGGTCGGATATTGTCGATGAATCGGCAGGTCTGGATTCATTCGGACACAAAAAACTCGCCGGCGCGGGAAAATATGTAAGGGACACGTTGACCAAAATGATCAAGGCCGACCCCGACATTCCCGAATTCATGAAACAACAGGGAATGTTCGTGAAGGGTATTTATGAGACACCGGAGATCAGGGATGTTCGTCCTGGACATCTTATCAGATCGGGAAGTACATCGTCGTTTGACGTCAATTTCGGAATGGAAGCGGGCGCGGCTGCGGTGCTGCTTCTGCTCAATGATATTACCGGTGTGACCGTCGTCAATGTTCATGAGGGAGAGATCCGGTATATGCCGACAAAAGAGGCGATCGTACAGCGGACGGTAAATCTCTCGACAATTGCGTTCTACGAGCAGCTCGATGTCTGTTTCGGAAGAAAGCCCGTAACGTATTCACCGGCTTTCAAGGAATGCAGCGGCAGGATTGACAGACATATGTAATCATATGGGGTATCGGGAGATTCCGCGGCCATGCGGAATGTGCCTTTTCGAATCATCGTCATCGCAGAAAGCAACGGTGAATGATATGTATGTAGTTATATCGAGGAAAGACCGCGGTACGTGAATGAAAAATCGAATACTCGCTTTACTTCTTCTTCCATTAATCCTTTCATGTATTATTCAGGACAATAAGGGGAGAATGAATGATGATTCACGATGGTATCGGCTCCGTAAAGGGACACTGACGGCGATTCGTTTTCCTCAGGCGACAGACGACCGGACGTTCCTGCCGTGGACGATACAGGAACGAATCACCGATTTCAGTATTTTTAACGGAAGGCTTTTTTTTACCGTCAACGGGTACGGACTTGTCGCGCTGAGTGAAAGCGGTAATCCCCGCTATGTTTCTACACCGCTGTACAATGAGGAAACCTTCAAATATAAAACCATGACTTCCCTCATCCCGGTAAAAGAAGCGCTTCTTTGCCATCTTTATTTTAATACGACGCTTTTCCCTTTTGACATTGCATCAATTACGACACGAAACGAGAATTTGATCAAACTCATTCCGGGGGAGAACATATGTCATATCCAGCCGGTTCTGTCGCCGACACAGATTGAAAAATCGGGATGGGAACTCGTCACCTTCCTGCCGGCGGACACATACCGCTATTACTGTGAATGGAAACTATCGTCGGAAACCCAATCGGAATTCGATTATTCGATATACGATCTGAATGAAAAAAAAGAGACCAAAATTACCAGGGATGATTTTCGTGAAGCCTATCATTTTGTCCGGTTCGATGAAGCCGGCGTTGAAGAGAACATGAAAACATTGTGCCGGTACTGTATCGATAAAAGCGGCTATGATCCCGGGGTGACGACATTTCATTTTCTCGTCAAATCCAAACAGACCAACCTCATCCGGCGTCTTGTCCATGAAGCGCCGATATCGATAAAAAGCAGGCTGTTCGAACTTATCACCATCCATATGTTCAGCGATGAACAAAAGATTTTCGCTTTGCTTCCGGACGGACATCTCCTCTCCGTCGACAAGCGATCGGGTTTGAAACATAAACAACGTCTCCCGGATCTTCCGGAAGGATTTTTCTATACGGGTTTTTTTATCAATAACGGCACCATCTTTGCATCGTGGGAAGAAACACAATTCATCAAGGTTGGTGCAGCGGGCCTTCTTGTCATTAAAAACGTAAACCGGCTATAGGCCTGTCATCACATCGATTTTCTAAAAAGGAGTCTGTTATGTTCTTTTTTAAAGCGGGCTTTTCGTTTACCATTAAAACATCGAAAACGGACTTCCGGCCCTACGGCCGCGGATCCGCCTCGATCCGGGACTGTTGCTCCGGATCGGGATTCGCAAGACGTCTTTCTATTATATTATCTGCGGTCATTATTCTATCGGCAGCCGGCTCCTGTACGGGAAAAAAAGACGGCAGCCGGGCGGCTATCAATGATGATGAGGTGTTCGCATATGAAAAACGGGTTCTTCTTGATATCATCGACGCACTCGAACGGTATAAAGGTAAAATTACAAATGCAGAAACGCCGGAAGCGATGACGGCCGCGAATTGGGAACTGGCGGAAAAGTTTGAACGGCTCATGCCGCAAATTGCCGGAGTGACGGAGAAACATCCTGAATGGGGAGAGCATCCGCCGCTGGAAATGGCCCCCTATATTCAAAAATATCTTTCTGCAAACAGGGAATTCTCAACAATGACAATGTTAATTGTCGAAAATTTTGTCGAAGAACATCCGGAGGACAGCGAACTTGCCCTCTCTTTTCAGGCGATAAAGGAATTGACAAAGAAAAAAGAAAAAGAAGCCGTCAAGGAGTGAGGATCCTTTCTTCGAGGAAAAGGCATATGTATTCGGCCTGAAAAAAATATCAAACCGGAAGTTTTTTAAAAAAAAGCTCGCCGTTTTAGGAAAAAGTCAGTATATTATCAGTAGATTAAATGAGGGTGCGACGGCCTGTCAGATTTATTCATTATTTGAGAAAATCCGGCGGGCCTTCTTTTTTATATGCGTCTTATTCCTGCGCTTCCGGTTCTTCTTCATCCTCACCGGTTGAATAACGCTTCCCAGACTCATCCCTGAAAAAGATGAAATGAACCGTTCTGGGAAGAAGGTTTTCTCGATCGAAATAAATCTGGTCACCGACCTGCTGTTTGGTAATTTTAAGAAGCTTCTGGCCCGACGGCGGTCCGACCGGGATTACCATGATACCTCCTATTTCAAGCTGATGCAGCAGAGGGGGCGGAATATGATCGATTGAACAGGTAACGATAATCCTGTCAAAATTTCCCTTTTGCGGCCATCCGTAATAACCGTCGCCATGCAATCGATGTATATTTGTGTAATTGGGATATTCACTTTCATATTTTTTATAAAGTTCGTCCGTTTCCATAGCCAGCTCTTCGATAATTTCTATCGTATAAATATAGTTGGAAAGCTCGGAAAGTAATGCGGACTGATAACCGGAACCGGTACCGATTTCAAGGACTTTATGCTGGGGCAACGGATTGATCGCCTGTGTCATCACGGAAACGATCCACGGATCCGTGATTGTCGCTCCATACCCTATCGGCATATAGGCATGCTCGTAGGCTCTGTGTATATTCCGCTGGCGGATAAAATTTTCACGTGGAGTTCTCAAAAAAGCTTCTTTAACCCGTGGATCCGTAATACTGTGCCAGGATAAAAGATCCTGCAGACAATCCCATCGCCAGGAAATGAATTTCTCTTTTTCATTCGTATGTTGAAGCATCCATTGTACGTATTCCTCCTTATTTTCCATAGGAGGATGGTCGGTACGCTGGAATATATCAATAGACGGGATATCCTCTTCTTTGTCCTGTTTTCCGGCATATTCCTCCCACTCGAACGATTCTTCAAGCGGAACCGGGGGGGCCGTCTGGGCGACCGCCGGATGAATCGCCCCAAAAGAAATATATCCGATCAATCCCCCGATGATACCGACAAGAAGATAGCTTACTACCCATATCGCGGTACCTTCTTCCGTGGTGCCATTGATACCGTGCTTCCGGGTTTTCTTTTTTTCATTCACCATTCCATGAACCGTCTTCGAACATTCATCACACAAATGTCCGGAGTGATCAACATCCACACCGCAGGAATGACACGATAAAATATCATGATTCTCCATTTTTGCTCAATAACTCACTTTCTTTTATCTATCACTCATATCCACCCGGGGTTTATTTTCTCTTCCCCGGGCTTTGACCGTCCGGCCGGACAAGGGAAAAAGAGCAACTGCCGTATTCTCCATTTGGCCGTATCTTCATCTCATACGGCAAGTATAGCGATATATAAAAACGATGTCAACGTTTTGTCTCACCGAACTGCCCGGGAAGACACGAGGCAGACAATACCAACACTCTATCACTCCAGGTTCGCGTGCCGTTTTCGAAAAGCATCGAGATCCAGTTTTAATTTCCGTGACAGAACATTAAAAAGGGCATCGAGGCAAAGACTCACCGTATGTTCGAAAATAGCCGCCCGGAGGACAATATCCGCTTCATCGACGGGGATTGGTATCACTTTATCCGCCACCATGGACAACGGAGAATCATTCGAGGCGGTGATAAGCACCACCTTCGCTCCCAATTCTTTTGCCCTCCTGGTGATATAGTCGGTATACCCCGTTTTTCCCGTACAGCTTATCGCGACAAGAAGATCCCCTTTATCGGCCGCGGGTGTCATCGTTTCACCCGGAATAAACGCGGTAAGACCGGCATGCATCAGTCTCATCCCAAAACTTCTCGCCACCAGACCGCTTCTTCCCGCTCCGGTAACAAAGGTATGTTTTACACGAGACAACATATTGGCAAGCATGATAAACAGATTCCAGTCGACTTTTTCAAGTGTATTTCCAATACTGGCAAGAAGTGAGAGGCCTTCACTTTTTATTCGTTCTCGATCCGCCATGTGGTCACCTCTTTTCTATCGGGCAATATTTCAGGCATATCCCGTGTGATTTTTTTATTTTGCTGTCAGCAAAAAACTGAAGGACAGTGTCCCTGAGGAGGTAATGTTCGGAGACGACATCCTCAAAGAAATATCACTTCAGGATATTATTCTCGAGGATTGTTGATTCAGCCGGTTTATCCGTTGTGCAAGAAGCCTGGCGAGAAAAATACCGTAGTGGGGGTTCTTCTTTATTGCATTGAGAAAGGCTTCTTTCGATATTTTTAACAGCACACTTTTCCCTTCGGATCTTACACTCGCCGAACGCCTGTTGTTGAGAAGAAACGACATTTCTCCCAGAAAGATATCATCAGGCGTCAGGTATGATATAACCTTTCCGTTCGCGATAATATTCAGTTTACCGGCCACTATATAATAGAGAAAATTGGATTCCTCACCTTCCTGGAAGACGATATCGCCATGCTGAAACACAATTTCTTCTTCCTCTGTAAATGCATGAGGCAATACATTGCTTGCAAGCGGTTGATGAGCAAGCTTGAATCTCACTTCATTACCTTTTTCATTATAGATGAGTTCATTAATATAAATCTCAGCCATCATGATTCCCCGCCCATGGAGTTCAAGGGGATCGGAAGATTCCATCTTCTTCTTTCTCTCCCTCCAGTCAAAACCATCCCCTTCATCTTTTATATAAAACGAAGATTCCTGCGGCGTGAGTTTGTATTCGAAATAAACCTTCTTTTTGTTTATCTGGGGGTCTCTGTTCTTCTGCCGTATAAGTTCAAAAATATCTTTTCCCGCATTCAACCATTCGCTTTTCTCGCGAAACGAAATCTTGCAATTTCCGTGTTCGATCGCATTGATAAGCAGTTCCGTAAGGGCGACATTCAGACTCTCCTTTTTCTCCTGATTGATATAATTGGAATTGAAGAGGTAATTTGAAATGAGGTGGGAATAGGTTACCACGTCAAAGGGATCATTATCGATAATAAATGAACCGGAAATATTCTTGAGAAACTGATTCTGAATATGCCGTTGAAACAGCATCTGGCGGTTTTGTTTGAGAATCCGAAGCACCCTCGGGAAACTGAAATCGAATCTCGTGTTTTGTATAAGACTGACGATATTCGTCCCCTTGACCTTGATATGGACTTCTTTTTCTTTTTCCGCTTCATATATACCGATAATGCCGCCATAATGAAGCCATGGATCCGCCTTGACCTCATCGATAATCTCATATATATCGATGGATCTATCCATGAAATTGAACACACTGATTTCCGGTAATTCATAATTGAGGTATTCAAGACATCGCGGTTTATCGCGTAAAAAAACAGGTTCGAAACCGCTTCCCCGCTCTTCACAAAAGGTGAGTATTCGATGATTCAGGCTTTCATCCGAATTTAAAACCGCAATTGTATTCATAATCCAACAGATTTAACTATAATATATTGATATATATCCGTCAATATAAAATGGGGCTTTTGGTCTTTATAGCGGATTATTTTGTACGCAATGCCTCCCGACAAATATAACCGGTCCGCCGGCCCCTTCTTTTTTTCAAGCAATGGCACACTTTATCCGATATTAATAAGGAATTCACGGATTTTCGGCCGCATGATTGTACAATCCGGGGAAATCGACATAATCGATGTGTAATAAAAACGCTTCCGGTTAAAAAATACGGCGACCAGACCGCCGGCAAAGCGTATTGAAATTCTTGAAACCGGTGGCAGCGTTTTTTGTCAAGTGACAGTTAATTGACGGCGGAAGATTTCAGAAAACAGTCTGTCGGGCGGCCTGTTGAATCTTTTTATCGACGCGGGTGGAGGCTTATGGGAACATATTTTGAATTTTTAAAAAAAGCGTATTTTTTTCAGGATCTCACGGACAATGAAATCAAAAAAATTATCAATGTATGCCATAAAAAGATATTCGAACCAGGAGATATCGTCTTCATTGAAGGGGATAAAGCGAATCGGTTTTATATTGTCATTTCCGGCGCGGTCGAAGTATGGAAAGACTTCAATACATCGAAAGCCGAATTGCTCGCGGTCCACGGTCCGGGCCACCTTTTCGGTGAAATGGCGCTGATCGACGACAAACCCCGGAGTGCGACCATCGTCGCGGGAACGCGTACGCAACTCCTTTATATAAGCGGAAAGGATTTCCAGAAGATTATAAGGGAGAACTCCTCAATCGCCCATTCCATTTTAAAAAGCATCACTTCAATGGTTCGAAAAAGCAATGAGAGTTATGTGGAAAACCTGCGGGAGCAGAACAAGGAACTCGAGCGGACAAACAAAGAACTCAAGGAAACACAGGAAGAATTACTTCGGGCGGAACGGCTTTCGGCGCTCGGAAAATTTTCATCCCTCATTCTCCATGATATAAAAAACCCCCTTTCCATCCTGCGGGGATACGCGGAGATGATCCAGATGAACCCACAGGATCAAGAAAAGGTAAAAAAGAACGTGGCAAAAATTATTTCGGAAGCGGACAGAATCAACCGGCTCGCAAGTGAACTCCTCGATTTTTCCAAAGGCGATATCCGGCTTACCATCTCGATCGTCAATATCGAAGAGTTTATCAATCATTTCATCGATTCGATCACTGACAAGTTCAACGCACTGAAAATAAGAATCAAAGCGGATATCGAGTTCAAAGACTCCATTCTCATGGACCGGGAAAGAATGCTCAGGGTTTTTCTCAATCTTGCGAACAATTCCGCCAACGCGATGCCAAACGGCGGCGAGTTCTGCATAAAAATATCGAGTAAAGATACATACCTCTACTTCGAAGTGAGCGACACGGGGGAAGGAATGAGCGACGATGTACTCAAAAAAATATTCGAACCCTTTTTCTCGTTCTCAAAAACTGGCGGCACGGGGCTCGGCATGAGTATCGTCAAGAGTATCATTGACGCGCATGAGGGCGTGCTTTCGGTATCGAGCAAGGAGTTCGAGGGAACATCCTTTACCATTGCCATCCCGATCAAAAATTAGCCCGAATATTTCACGTAATCACTCAGCGCCGATTATCGCAAAACGCCCGTCATGTTCGACAATGCCTTTTCGACATTTTCCCTGTTGTTGAAGGCGCTTATCCTGATATAGTGCCTGCCGCACCTGCCGAAACCGCTTCCCGGCGTACAGACGACATGAGCCTTTTCGAGAAGAAGATCAAAAAAAGCCCATGAATCTTCCCGTATATTCACCCAGATATAGGGAGAGTTCACGCCACCGGTACATGTAAATCCCAGATTCCCGATCCCTTCCCGGATAAGATAAGCATTTTCAAGATAATAATCGGCAAGCGCTTTCACCTGTTTTTGTCCCTCTTCAGAATACACCGCTTCCGCCGCACGCTGGACCGGATACGAAACGCCGTTGAATTTGGTTGTATGCCTTCTGTTCCAAAGGGGATGAAGGGGGTGCGGATTACCGGATGAATCGTAGCCCTTACACGCTTTTGGAACGACCGTATATGCGCACCGCGTCCCCGTGAATCCTGCTGTTTTTGAAAAACTCCTGAACTCTATCGCCACCTCCTTTGCCCCATCGATTTCATAGATACTGACGGGCAGGGATTTGTCGCGTATAAATGAAACATACGCCGCATCGTAGAGTATGAGCGCCTTATTTTCCCTCGCGTAGCGGACCCATTTTTCGAGTTTTTCCGCGGATATGACGGCGCCGGTAGGGTTGTTCGGGAAACAGAGGTAGATGATATCGAGCTTCTCTTCCGGTATATCCGGAATAAACTCATTTTCCTCAGTCGATTCGAGATAATTGAGTCCGCTATATCTGTCGTCTTCCATGCATCCGGTTCGTCCCGCCATGACGTTCGTGTCGACATAGACGGGATATACCGGATCGGGCACCCCTATCTTGTTCCCGGTCGCAAATATTTCCTGTATATTCGCCGAATCACACTTCGAGCCGTCACTGATGAACACTTCATCCGCCTCGATATCGGCACCTCGCGATCGGTAATCCATCTCCGCTATTTTCTCCCTCAGAAAAGGATACCCCTGCTCGGGACCGTAACCGCGAAAGGTCGCATTGTCGCCCATTTCGTCCACCGCATTCCGAAATGCCTCGACACAGGCCGGTGGAAGAGCCCGGGTAACATCGCCGATACCGAGTTTTATGATTTCCGCCTCCGGATGTTTCTCCTGAAAAACCGCCACTTTTTTGGCAATTGTTGAAAAAAGGTATGAAGATTTCAATTTCAGATAATGTTCATTGATTGTCATCATGATTTGCCCCTCACATCAAAATCGGCTCGATTACCGCATAACCCGCATCCGAAGAATTCCCGGTATATTCGGATGCGGCACGACACCGAAAGTCAACAATAGAGATTTTGGATGAGAATGTCAATTATCCCGCGATATTCCCTGTTCCCCTCATCCGTCAATCCCCGATATTTTTTACGGTTTTTTATAACGGGCTTTACTTTTACCGGTCAAATGTAGTATATCATGTGTAATGAAAAAGGCGGGAATACTCCTGTGTTGCTTTCTCATTACCTCTCACCTGTTTTCGGAAAGCCGCGGAAAACCTGAATTAAAGGCGGCATGCGCATGTTCGGTTGATGTTGAAAGTAATGAAATTATCTATGCGAAAGATATAGAACGGGTCATGTATCCGGCAAGCATAACAAAACTTGTCACCGCAATGATGTTAGCCCGTGAAAAAAAACCCGAAGATGCACTCTCTTATACCACACACTCGAGGGAGACGATTCCATATATGCTCGATCTTTCCCCCGGAACGACAATATCGGCAAAGGATGCCATGGATGCACTTCTTCTCTTTTCCGCGAATGATATCGCACTGATGATTGCGGAAAACACAGGGGGGAATGACGAAAGATTTGCCGGTATGATGAACGATCTTGCCTCCGAACTGAACCTCCGTAAAACTCACTTTACGAACCCGAACGGTCTTCACGATCCGGATCACTACACGACCGCATATGATCTGAGTATTATCGGCCGGAACCTGTATAACTATCCATGGATTCTTGAGACAATGGCGAAAAAAGAGAGTTCGCTTGGCATAGCGCCGGAAACATCCATACAGATCAAAAACAGGAACAAACTCGTCGGATTTGAGGGATGCACCGGAGGGAAAACGGGCTGGACATCGGAAGCGGGCAGGTGCCTGCTTGCCCTCTATGAAAGAGACAAAAGGCGTATCATCGGTATTATCCTGGACTCCGTCTATGATTATGGAGATACCGTCGTCTTCGACGATATGTCCTCATTGATTGCCTACAGTTATAAAGCAAAAAAAATACCGATTCTTAATCCCGGCGATTGCGTAAAAATCATTCCGTATTCATTTCGCATTTTCCCGTGGTTCGGTCCCGTAAAGACAAGAATCGTTACCTATCGCGTTCGGGAGCCGGTCTTGTGTTATATGCATGGTGAGCCGCTCACGGTATTCTTCAAACCCGATTATTACGATCCATGGCATCTGGATAAACACAGAAAGGCCGGAAGCCTCGTGATTGCGGGCATAGAGTTAAAGGATGAATATCCCGTTTACCCGGATATTTCGACACACGATATATTACGGGAAGATATTCTCCCCTTTTATGCGGCTGTTATCGCACTGTCTTGCTTCATCGTGTTCTGTGTAACGATTGTCGTCATGCTCGGAAAAAAGCGGACTGTATAACAGCGGACACCCTGTCGTCGCGTATCATTTCCGTATCCGATTCATTGTATCGTTTATTTTTTCATCGAGGTTTTTTTTGAAACCCGGAAACGGTAATAAAACGATCAATTTCCGGAAAAACCGGAGCATACCGATAATCATCGATCTGGCAAACGGGGTTTTTGTCGCCCTGATGCGCGGTTTGAAGGATTTATCCCCGGCCGACGGCGGGTAATATTGATCTGCGTCCTTTGTTTCTTCAATGACAATCTCTTCTTCTTCCCCGACCGTAATCTTTTCATCCAGATCCGTGTTCAGAAATTCGTCCGGCGTTGTTTCAACGGAAACGGGAGAAAGCCGGTTTTCTTCCGTTTCCGCTGCACCATCATCTTCATCCGTTTCCTTCTTCTCCGTTTCAGATTTTTCATTGTTTGGAACCATATCGTCGCGATCGCCGGTATCAATTCCGGCTTTATCCACGTCATCGATATCTTTTACCGCTTCTTCCGTCCCGTCCGTTCGCTCCGGAAAATCCGGCCGATGTGTAAGCGCGTCCACCAGTTTTTTGATATCTTGCCTTTTTTTCTCGTCCTCCGGAAGTAAAATGGTATTTTCTTCGTCGAGTTTGCTTCTTACCTTTTGTATATAACCACGCAGTTCGTCTCTGAGTGATTTCGGTTTTTCCTTCTTTTTCTTCCGTCGTTTTTTTCCCCGTACACGGAATGCATGCGGACCGGGTCTTCCCATGTTATCGAAAGAATTTTGAGAACCCGGAGAAAATACCGGGATCGGGATAAACCGGCTTTTTGACGATTTGAGTGTTTCGGTGAGGTTTTCTATACTCTCGGACAACTTTCTGAATGTTTCCTCACGCCCGTCGCCAATGGGGAGTACATGATCTTTAGCCGGGAGAACAGCAAGGGGCTTTATTTCCGTTTTTTTCTCCCTGTTTTTCTCTTTCTCCGGCTTTACGTCATCCTTTTCTTCATTGAAGCCGGGCGGTGATTCTTTGCGGATTTCCGTATGTTTCAAACTTTTAAGAATTTCTTCCTGTTTTTCCTGCCGGGATTTGATTTTTTCTATGTTTTCATAAAGTTCTTCATTTTTGAGAAGATCCGTATAAGGGGGCGGCTCCTCATCCCGGATTTCGACATAAGTATCTTCGATATCGGTCCCGTCGACGATAGTTATACGCTCTTCCTCTTCTTTCACCGGAATAAAGTCTTCTCCGGTGCCGGATTTCAATAATTTTGCGGCGTCCAGGGGGCTGTATACTGAATCCGATTCATCGATCGAACTGTCGGAATCACTCTCATCAAGCCCGAAATCCCGAAGGTGTGCGCTGTCATTATAAAGCCCCTTAATAAACTTTTTCTCATATTCGTTTGTCGCTTCTTCGTACAACGCGAGTGTCTCCGAAAGATTACTGAGATCGATTACCGAACCCCTTTTCCCCTGTATCGTAATAAGCTCGCCGACCACTTCGATCGCCTTCTCCGGATCTCCCATATTCCTGTAGGTTTTTGCCAGGTAATAATACGGCTCTACCGACCGGGGTTTTTCAGTGACGATCCCGGCAAGCAATTCGGAAGCCTGCTTCAGATCGCCCTGCTTGTAATATAACTCACCAAGCAGCGACCGCGCGTCAGTATCTTCCGGATGCCGTTTCAGGTATTTTTTTGTCTCCTCCTGTGATTTTTCAATCTCGTTTCTTTCATTCAAAACCACGGCCATATCGAAATGAAACGCTTTCCGTTCGGGATCGATTTTCTCGAGTTTTGCATAATATTCTTTTGCCTCTTCCTCCCTGTCGCTTCTGAGATAGAGATTTCCCAGTGCCCTGAGGGTTTCCGGATGGTCCGGTTTTTTTTTAAGAATGTGAAGGAATTCCCTCTCGGCCGCCCTGTATCGTTTGAGTGAGAAAAGGATGGTGGCCATACGAAAACGCGCGTCATGATCATCGGGATTTATCAGAAGAAGTTTTTCCATCTCGTCAAGCGCTTCGTCATAGTACCCCTGATTCGCAAGAAGAATCCCCAGATTCATGCTTGCACGATGGTATTCCGGATTGATATCCCGGGCTTTTCGGTAACATGCTGTTGCTTTTTCAATTTCCTCGAGTTTTCCATACTCGATACCGAGATTGTTGATCGCTTTCACATTTTCAGGCTGAATCCTCAATACCTCTTTGAAAACCGCGCACGAATCCTCATGACGTCCCATTTTACCGAGTACGACACCCAGATTGTTCAATGCGTCGGTCCAGCCCGGACGGGATTTCAATGCCAGTTCGAAATGGCTTTTCGCTTTTTCATACGCTCCCCTGTTCTCCAGGATGATACCGATATTATAGTTCAAAAGCGGATTGTTGACATCATAACGCAGCCCTTTCAGGTAAATATCGAGTGCCTCGTCATATTTCCCCTGTCGTTCGAGTATCGTGCCCATATTATTGTACGTGAGGACAAAGGATTGATCCCGTTCAATCGCTTTCTTGAAGAATTCGACAGCCTTATCATACTCCCCTGTTTCCCTGTACACATTCCCGATATTATAGAGAATGTCCGCGCGGTCCTTCGCAAGCCGTAATGCCCGGTCCAGATTGGAAAGGGCTTCCGCATATCTTGAGCTTTCTTTCAACGCGATTCCCATATTGTTGTAAACATCGGGGTTGTCTGTCTTCAATCGAACGGCTTTGCCGAATTGTTCAATAGCTTCATCCGGCCTGCCTGTACGGAGGCACACATTGCCGAGTAAGACATATGGAAGATAATATTGCGGTTTTTCCTTAATCAGTTTCTCGAGCAGGGTTTCAGCCAGATCGTATGCGCCCATCTTCATCGCGCTTTTAACGCGTATGAAGATTTCCTCGACAGTCATATTTTTCATTCCAGAAGACCGGACGGCCGCGCGCTCACTTCAATGGAAAAGATACTTCTATGCGGAATTTCAGCGGAATCATACGCGACAATGGCGAAATAATAGAGTTTTCCGTTTTCCAGTCCGTCGAGTTCATACTTGTTCACATTACCGACATTCACTGGTGAATCACCTCCGCTGCTTCCAGTTCCATGATAATGGCCCGGTGCGTTCCCGTAATAAATCTCATAGCCCATTATATCATAAAAATTGACCGGCTTCCAGTAAAGCGTCACCTTTCCGTTTCCCGCAATCGCATACACATCGGCGGGGGGCGGCGGAGGCATATCAGGTTCATATCTGATTGTGATGCTTGAGAGAGAAGGTGAACGGGTTTGCGAGCCGTCAGGGTAAAATTCGACAAGAAGCTGCACATATTTTCCCCTGACCTCTTCACTAAAGGCGTCACCGGGTTCGAACTGAACCCACTCACTTTCCAGAGACGTGTATGTAAAAAGGGTATCGGCCGTTCGATAGTAAAAGTATAAATCGGTTGCATCCGGAGTCGCGTAAACGGCATCGATACAGGTTATCCGTGTGCCCGTATACCCGAGATCGAAAACGCCGCTCGTCACCCGTCCCGAAATCCCTTCATATCGTCTCAAGACCGGTTTTTCCGTAAACGCTTTCTCGATAAGAAACTCATCGAGGAGACCGGTATACTGCTTTCCCACTTCAAGGTTGCCGGACAGAATATTGCCGATAACCGGAAGACAAATCGTCCCTCCGTCCGAGTTGTCCGTTGTCGCGTACTCGATCGCTTCGGGAATCCCGTCGACACAATATTCGAGTAAGCCGCTTCTGCTGTCGAATCGCACCATATGATGATGCCAACGGCGGGGAAGCAGGGGTGTTATCCCGTACAATTTCATTGAATACCCTTTCCGGTCAGGCGGCACAAAGAAATTCGTAAAATTCCAGAGAAGCCGCCGATTCCGGAACGTGCAGGAAAGGGCCTGATGCAGCACTCCTTCACCGGCGGTCCTTACCCCGTCCCAAGAAAAAACCACCTCCCCGTTTCCCAGGGTGACCGGATAAAGCCAGAAAGAGATGGTAACATCGGTCCACCAGATTCCCGGACTAAAAAGGGCGTCATTCCGGGGCGTGATTGTCAGTGTGTTTATGTCTCCGTCAAAAAGACCGCTTCCTTTTCCAAAAGCCGTCTCTACTTCGGAGACGAGTTTCATCTCCCCCCCGATATAATAATGGGCGCTTTCATCCGTGAAATTATGCGAATCAAAATTGATCATCAGATCGGTCTGTTCCCGGGCAGAGGCCCCGGCGTCCGCGAGAACCAGATCCAGATCACCCCACCGTCCCCTTTTTTTTGTAACGGACTCGAAGCTGATTATATCCTTCCAGCCGTCTTCCCTGCCGATCGTTATCCCGGATTCAAGCGGGAAAAGCGTTTCGATGGAGAGAACACCGATGAGACATACTCGCAATATCATAAAGAGAAATGGCTTCATATATATTCATTTTCTATTATCGGCATTGTGAAACGATGATTAACCCGGACTTTACACAGGAAGAAAATATTTTCCGATCGAACCGGTTCCATATCCGGAGTACCGAAAGGTCTTTTCCGGGTGGACATCCAGACGGAGGCACAAAAAAACCGGGCGGATCCCTTTTCACGGGACCGGCCCGGTGTCATTACTCGTTCAGGTTATGAGGGTTTAAACGGATCCTTCCGTCTTTGACGGAGGTATCTACCCGTCCGCTTTTCCCCTATATCCCGTCCTGTCCGCTTCTTACAGCGGCGGATAGGCGTTCTGGAGAAGAACGTCAAACTGCGCCTGGAACCAGCGGCCCGCATGGGGTGCGCCTTCCATAGCGCCGGTACCGACATTTCCCCATTCGTTTGTCCCGGTGGGGCTGCACATCTGGTCGTGTGTCTTGGCCGGATCGTTCGGGTCCTGGGCGCCCGGAGCGCTGATACCGTCCGATTCCCCCGGAGGCTTGACCCAGACATACGCGGCGACGCCGGATGTCGGATTGGCGCGCGGCCGTTCACCGAGTCCGCTCGCCTGGTTACACCAGTTACCGCGGTGGAGACGTCTGTCCACGCGTGATTCATTGACGTAGGTATTGAGATCGCTCGAGCTGCTCACCCGTGTCGGCCGCTGCGAACCGCCCCATCCGTTACGGGAAGTATCGATACAGAGATAGATGGTGCTCGGGAAGCCCCTGTTTTTAAGCTGTGCGAGCATATCGCGTCCAAAGTCGAGTTCGTCGAAGTAGGGATTCCATTCATAGAAGGTGGCCGATTTGATCGCCTGGCCGCCGACCTGCTGATCGGGATTGGTCAGGTAGGGTTCCTCGTTCGGCGTATAGTTACACGGGTTGGTGATGAAACCTGAATAGCTGTTGAGGCCGTCGTTCGTTCCCCTCGCGACTCTCGCGACGAGGTCGGCGAAAGGCCCGAAATTGTCGCTCCAGCCGAGCCAGCCGGAATGCTCGAAACTCAAATGAATATAGGTGTTGGGAAGTGTCCTGAGCTGGTTGGTCGCATAGGTGATCGCGTCGACATACCCGCCGGTTCCGTTCGCTTCCGAACATAATGAAATGTCGAGATTCGTAATCAGGTTGGCGAGGGAGTCCTGTTCGAGGATACAGCAGATCCTGATGCCGCGGTAGGCGGGATCGCCCATGATCGCGACGATCGGGTCGATGTATTCCGTCCGGTACCGCGCGATGTCGCCGTTTGCGACAAGAAGCTCGCCATTGGATGCCGATGCGGAACAGTCACGGTTCGGCGCGTCATAGACCGATACCAGGATCAGGTTGGCGCCCTGTGACACACAATTGTCCAGGTGGCCCCGGAGTCCGATACCGTCGGTAATCGCACCGATTCTGTCCATCCAGACACAGGTGGGCTGGTTCGCGATTGCAGAACCACCGCCGTTTCTCGCTTTTTCAGACCAGATCGGATCGACATACCATGTCGAGCCTGACCATGGATTGCTGACGCGTGCTTCTCCCGGAGGATTGGTCACTGTCGGCGGGTTGGTTGCCGGCGGGTTGGTCACTGTCGGCGGGTTGGTTACCGTCGGAGGATTGGTCTGTCCCTGACCCGGGAACTGGGTGATAATCCCCACGTAATACTGTGCAATCAGAAGCGCATCGGTAATCGTAATGCTTCCGTTACCGTCAACGTCCGCTGCACTGGTGTAAAACGGTGAGGGATTCGACCCGACATAATACTGGGCCACTCTCAGGGCATCCGTGATGGAAATACTTCCGTCATTATTGACATCACCCAAACTTTGGCTGAAACCAGCCAGTGCTGTGATAAAAAGGAGACCCAGGACAAGGAGACTCACCCGGATTCCTTTCCCACATACGCTTTCTTTTTTCATTAGATTACTCCTTTTTTTTATTAGAAATCATTTACGTTTAGTTAATCATATACCTTTTTCGTCATAAAGCTCATCGTTTTATCGTCTAAAAATATGAACTGAATAATGAAACAGGGTATACTCTTACCATGGCCCATCTTATAACACTATTAAAAACATGTAAATCAGCCATTTCCCCATATCACCCTAGGGCTTTTGTCCTATAATAATACAAGATTTCCACAGGTACCGAACGGTTATACCTTCTTCCCCACAATCATCATAAAATCAACCAGGGTATTCCAAAAATCATTCCGAATCCGGGAATAAACCGGCCCGGGCATTTTTTATCGTTGGAACGCTTCTATCCTGATCTTGTACAGGATATCCCTCGGATCGTTTTTAACCCTGAACGACAGATAAAAAATCTTTTTGTCTTCGGGAAAGGTAAAGCCGACCGGGAAAACAAGGGGAATCTGCAAAAACATATCCTTTCTGAGTTCCTCGACGGAGTAGCCGACTCCCGTGCCGTCGAATTTGAGGTCGATGATACTGATCGGCGACTCGATATTGCTCTTGATATTGATTCGGCGTTCAATCTGTTCGCTTGAGACTTTTTCCATGTCGACTTCGACGACCATTGGATTGACCTGGATCGGCGGGGGGACCTGATATGAATAATAAAGCACATAGTCCTTGTTTATCTTCCCCCCTATTCTGAGAATAATTTTTCTGCTGACGGGATCGTATTTTTGTAAAGGCGGCTGAACCGTGAATTTGAGGATATACTCTTCAAGCGGCTTTACGGTTTCAATCCAGGCGGTCGTTTTATCGTCCGGAAGAACGATATCCGTTACCTCAAACGGAGAATCCAGATTATATTTGATCGGGAAACTGCCGTGAAGGGGCTCTTCCTCATTCAAAATCATGCCAAGCCAGGTCGTTTTCGGGTTGATGACAACGGGATTGTAGACAATTCCCTTTAACACCAGGGAAATGCTTTCACGACCCGGTATGTTGGTATCGACATAATTGACCTTTCTTACTTCACCCTCGTACACGCCCGAATTGAAGGTCACCGGTATTCTCCCTGTTTCACCCGGTTCGACGGTTTGATCCCAGTCACCCGCGATAATGCATCCGCAAGTGGGCCGGACAAGCTTTATTTCGATCGTCTCCGTACCCAGATTCTTGAACCTGAAGACCGCCTCGACATTCTCGCCGGCATCTACGGTACCAAAATCTATAGTTTCCTTTTCGAATTTGATGTCAAAGGGTTTTTTTTCACATCCGACCGAGACGGATAAACAGAATGCGATGATTGTAAAACAGTAGATTTTTCTTGTCATAGACCTCTCCGATCTTGTTTTTATTTTCAACAGAAAATAACAAATATAGACAACTATTTCAAGACGTATGTATTCCCATCTCCCTTTGATCCGTTGTCATGAAGATAAAGACCGGCGGTTTTAGTTAAAACGCATGGCACTGGTTTTCGAACAGGATATCGCTATCGGGACCCCATGTGCCGGGCTCATAGACGACCATATCGGAAGCGTCTCCCCGCCAGGCATGCTCGATGGGATCGATAATCTTCCAGCATTCCTCAACCCCGTCGCTCCTCGCGAAAAGGGTAAGATCCCCCTGATAACAATCGAGGAGAAGCCGCTCGTAGTCGGAGATGGGCTTTCCGGTGATGTAGTCCGTATAGTTGAACCGCATATCGACGGACATCATCTCCATGCCCTGTCCCGGTCTTTTGACGCCGAACCGGATCGAAATCGATCGTTCCGGCTGTATCCGAAGAACGAGCTGGTTGGGAATACCGCACACTTCATCCGGTATCGCGTTGAACATCCGCAGGGGGGGTTGTCTGAAGGTGATGACGACTTCCGTCAGTTTTTGCTCAAGCCGTTTTCCGGTACGTATATAAAAGGGAACCCCGGCCCATCGCCAGTTTTCGACAAAAAGCTTCGCAAACACAAATGTTTCGACCGTCGAATCCCGGGCGACATTTTCTTCCTCGCGGTACCCCCTGTATTGCCCGCGAACCACCTCCTTGATGTCGACCCTCTTCACGGATTTGAATACCTTTACCTTTTCATCCCGCACCGCATCCGCAGTAAAAGCGGCGGGCGGTTCCATGGCGATAAGGGCCAGTATCTGGAAGAGGTGGTTTTGCACGATATCGCGCAAAATGCCGGCTTCCTCGAAGTATTTCCCCCTGTTTTCCACCCCGATATTTTCCGCGACGGTAATCGTGATATAATCGATGTAATTCCTGTTCCAGATCGGCTCGAACATACCGTTTGAAAACCTGAACGCGGAAATATTCTGAACGGATTCCTTACCAAGATAATGATCGATGCGGTAAATTTGGTTTTCATCGAAATAACGAAGAATCGTTTCATTGAGTTCCCGCGCGGTCGGCAGGTCCACACCAAAGGGTTTTTCGATGATAATCCGGTTGAATCCACCCTCACCTTTTTGCGTCGCGATAGTATGTTTCGCCAGCGCCGTTATAATCGGTTTATAATAGGACGGCGGGGTCGCGAGGTAAAAAATCACTTTTTCTCTTCCACCGAGACGTTTCCCGATGGCATGAAAGGTGGATTCCTCTAGAAAATTTCCGCTTATATATTCAATATTGGACCGTATTTTTTCCGGCGCTTTCACATAATCGAAAAATTCTTCCAGAGAGAGTTCGCGGGTTGCCGCACCGATAACGGCGATATCCGGGGGCAGCTTGCCGCGTTCGATCAACGTCGAGAGTGCGGGAAGTATCTTGCGTCTGCTCAAATCCCCCGTCGCACCAAAAAGAACGATCGCATTTCCCATATAAGACTGCAGCGCTCCTTCACCGGAAGCCGGGTATTCACCGTATATTCCCCCGTCACCCGGAGAGAACGGTTATCCTCATTGCACGAAAAATATCGGCTTCCTCATCGTAATGATTGACGATTATAGAGGATTCATCGATGGCGGTCAATCGGCTGAGTATAAACGAAATGAAAAGCCGCCCGTCAACCGTTTTCCGGCGCCGTCTGCCGGCGGCGTTGTTCGTCCGCTTTTGGTTTCAAAAAAAACGAGACACCGATGAGGACGGAACCGACACAAATGGCGATAATACTTTCAATCTGAACTCTCAGAAGTATTTTCGAGATGATGAGAACGAGGGCCGAAAGAAGATACTCCGGTATTCTTTCAGAGAAAAACTCTTTCATTAAAAAATCCGATGTGATTGTGTTGATCGGGAGAAAGAAAAGACCGGCCGAGAGGATGACGATTCCCGGTATACGGAGTGAAAGCCCGGGTTTTCTATGCAGAAGGATGATGAGGATGATGATAATGACGGCTGCAATCACACTCACCGTCAGGGCGGGCTGTATATATCGAAGATACCTCCTCACTGTCTCGAGATAAACCTCACCGTCTCCGTTCATGATTACGGCCCCGATATCTATAGCCTGCGGCATTTGCGAAGCATAGCGATCCCACCACATATCGACTTTTTTTTTCGCGATCTGTCTGAATTCGGGCGGCTGGGAGGAGATCAGAACATCAAGGTAATCATAGACGAGTACCCTGATCTCGCTTTTTACGTTTTTAAGCGGGACAACGACATCGAGGTTTTGCGTTTTCCCGAGTATATAGTCATAGAACGCGCGTATGGGAGTCCCGAGACTGTTTTTAACAAGTGCTTTTGTTTTTTCTTCAAATGCCCGCTGTATATCCCTGGGAATAGCGCCGTCAATCCGGGCAAGCATCTCCTTCAACTCATCGGGGATTTCCCCGCTTCCTGCCTGCTGTATTGCGTTTTCGATCATGTCGGATACATCGATACTTCCCAATGCGCCGATGACAAAATCAGCGTTCAAGACGGTGCCGCTTACGGCAACGAGAACTACCGTAACGATCAGGCATAAAAACAGAATAATACCCGCAATACAGGTAAATGTCCATTTCAGGATACTCACTCCTCATAGTATAGGTGACCTATCATAAAAAATCAAGCGGATATAACCGTTTCAATAAACCGCGAGGTTTCGAGAAATATAATTGATAAAATACAGCTTGAATGCAGATTTAGGCTTGACAAAATAACACCCGCCCATTTATCCTTTTATCAAATGCCCGAATTCGAGTTAACCCTTACATTGGGACAATTTCTTCTTCCGCCTGTTTGCACGGGTATTCTCATCATCGGCACGATCTTCTTCCTCTATATATATCTCAGAACAAGGGAAACACTCTATATTGCCGTTTTTTTTCTCGGTTTCTTCGGTATTATTTTTGTCGGAAGCGAAACCCTCATCCTGATTTTCGGCGGTTGGTTTCACCTTTATGAACCCGGTATGGAGTTTCACCGGATCGAGCAGCTGGGGGGAACATTTTTTCTTGCCGTGCTTCCCTATATCATGGCTTATTTGCTTCATCTGGGGGATAAATGGAAAAGAGTCAACCTGATACTTTCAGTCATCGGTATTTTTGTCACCATGGTTATTCTTCTTTGTGCCTTTATACGACCGGACAGCTTTATCTCAATGAAGCACCACAATGCCCGCTGGCTTGTTTCGGAAGCTTATTACGGGCGCGGGGCCGAAGGATGTCTCATTACGGTCAGGGATATCCTCCTCGGGATATTTATCGTCTACGGTATTATCCTTACTATTTTCGATTTGGCCAGACACCGCGACTTCCGGTCGATGGGACCCGTTCTGATCGGTATCTTCTTCGCTTTTTACGCCGCAATCGTCGATATTATCTATCAATACGGCGATATCATGCTCGATCCGTTCCAGGGCATCCACTTTTCCAGGTTCACGGCCGGGATTACGGTCGCCATTGTCTGCATCATGGTTTCCGTCATCATGCAGTTTATCGACAGGACGAAAGAAGTGACGATCGCCTTCCGGGCCCTCAATTCGACAAACGAACGCTTCAGACAGATTTCCGAGACAATCAGCGAGGTTTTCTGGCTCATCGATACGAGACAAAACAAGCTGCTCCACATCAATCCCGCCGTTGAAAAAATATGGAAAATTCCCCGAACCGCACTCTACATTTACCCGGAAACATGGCTTTCGTCGATTCACCGGGAAGATTATGAAAAGGTAAAGACGCTGCTTGAAAATCCCGACATAAAAAACGGAGAGGAAATCGAATACAGAATCGCCTGCAAAGACGGGAGTACCAGATGGATACGGGAAAATTATTTCCCCCTGCGCGATGAAAACGGTGCGATATACCGGCTCGTCAAACTTTCGGCCGACATCACCGGAAGGAAAAAGGCGGAAGAAAATCTCGCCTTTTTGGCATATCACGATTCACTGACGTCGCTCCCGAACCGCAAATCATTTTACATCGACCTCGAGCGAACACTCGCCCTCGCAAAACGCTCGCAAAAAGAAAACATAAGGGGCCTTCTTTTTCTCGATCTCGATCACTTCAAACTGGTCAATGACACCATGGGTCACACGACGGGAGACGAACTTCTCATCCGGGTCGCCGGACGCATAACGAACTGCCTGAGGGAAAGCGACAGTATTTACCGTCTCGGGAGTGACGAGTTCACTATTATCCTGACATTCCTCACCAATTATACGGACGCCGCGCTTGTGGCCCAGAAAATACGTCACGTCCTGGAGGAACCCCTCCTCATCGCCGGCCAGCAGATAATCGTCACCGTGAGTATCGGTATTTCACTGTTCCCGAAAGACGGTCTTGATATGGAGACCCTGATCAAAAACGCCGATATCGCCCTTCTCGAAGCGAAAAAAACGAAGGACACCTACCATTTTTTTACCGAGGCAATGCAGAAAAAAGCGGTACACCGAATGCAGACGATCACCAATCTTCGCAACGCCTTGAAGAAGCCGGAAAGCTTTCTGCTTCATTATCAGCCCCTTGTCGACAAGAACGGTTCCATTATCTGCGTCGAAGCACTCGTCAGATGGATGCTCGACGGGACCATTGTGTATCCCCTCGATTTCATTCCCCTCGCCGAAGAAACCGGACTCATTCTTCCCCTGGGGGAACTCATTCTGGAAGCGGCGTGCAAACAGCAGAAAAATTGGATCCAGGATGGGATACAAAAGGTCTCCCTCGCTATCAATATTTCCCCGAAGCAGTTCAGGCAGAAGGGGATCATCGATATTATCAATCGAATCATCGACACCGCAGGTATTTCCTATAAGGATATCGATCTCGAGATCACCGAATCGTGCATAATGGAAGACCGTGAAAACGCGATACAGAAAATAATAGCGCTTGTCCAGAAGGGCACGCGTTTTTCCATCGACGATTTCGGAACCGGTTATTCTTCCCTGAGCACACTCCAGAAGTTTCCGCTGGCTTATCTGAAGATCGACAAATCGTTTATCGAAGAAATACCGGCAAACACCTACCACGTCAATCTGGTGAGGACGATCATCACCCTGGCGCACAACCTCGGCCTCAAGACAATCGCCGAAGGGGTCGAGACCGAAAACCAGTCCGATTTTCTCCGCGACCTCGGCTGCGATATCTTCCAGGGGTATTATTTCGGCAGACCGGTCCCGGCGGATGAGATGACGAGTCTTTTAAAACACAAGCGGCTTTAGCGGCAGGGGGAGAAACATACGGAAGCCTGCAAGGACATCCGCTTCATTTTACACGTTTACCGTTGTCAAAAACTTAATTGACGGCGACGGCGCTTAAAATCTCGCGGAAATATTCCTTGTAGGAATTGTTTCTTGAAAACATGATACTGATCCGCGACCGTGAATCGCCCAGCGAGCGTATGCCGAGTATCTCTTCCTTGAGCGAGATTTTGTTGTCCAGTGTCGTCAGCGTGATGGTATACCCGTCGATGTCTTTCACGCTCACCGGCACATTCAGACTGATTCCGCCGACACTGAGATCGATGGTATCGGATTCCACCGTGTCGTCGGACCCGAAACTGACGGAAAATTTTCTCAAATTCTCCGGAAGCCTATCGGCGCCGACCCGTTGTTCCTTTCTTCGTTCATACCCCGAACTTTCTCCCATCATTCCCCTCCGTTACGTAATTTGTATCGATATGCGGACTTTTTTGAATATCTCATTATACATGTAAATACCAACGTTTGCAAGAAAAAAATAACGGAGGTAATTGAGATTGTCATGTAACCTGCAATAAGACTGTCTCAATTACTTCACCACAAGGACCTTGCGGATCTCCTCGATGCCGGGCGCGACGATCTTGATAAAATAGACCCCCGAAGCCACGATTCTGTTCCCCCTGTTTCTTCCGTCCCACGTCACCGTATATTCACCCTGGTTCTGCCGCCCCCGCTGGAGGACATCGACGATATCACCCTTGAGATCGAAGACCATGATCGTGACGATCCCGCTTTTTTCGAGCTTATAGAGGAGGGTCGTCGTGTCCCCGTTCCCCGGGTTGATCACGTTGTTGAGGATCGTCACGTTATCTGACTGCCACGTGATCCCCTTTATCTCGAACGCCCACGGCCTCACCGTGCGCGGATCATCCGGTGAGGTGACGCGCGCGCAGAAGACCGTTCCGACCTGAAGGATAAACTCGACACGGACATTCTCCACGATCTCCGAATCGCTTTCTGGGACAATATAATCCCGCAAAGCGCCTGCGGCGCTGTTCTCGGCAAGGTCCCTCGCTTCGGTATTGGCCGCAGGAACGAGTACCGGAATGGATGCCGGCAGCCAGAGGTTACCGTTTTTAAACGAGGACGGGACATTCACGTCATAATGTATCCTGGTAGCCGCACCGGTTAGCGATGGCGCGAGGATGCTCGCTTCAAGGGTGATGTCCGCATCAGGCAGACCCTCCGTTCCGTCGAAAGCCGTTATCGTGTCCGTTCCGTCTGTCGCCCAGGCGGGCGCTATGACGCCAAGGCCGAGGTATGAAACCGGATGGACCGCCGTTCCGACCGTCAGCGTTCCCGTCTGATCGAAAATAGAGCCCGCCAGCGCGTTGAATGTATCGCCCGCTATCTCGTCTTCGGTAAAGGCGGCCCCGACCCTCAAAAAGCAGTCCGATACCCCGGAACCCGACTGCGTCAGGGGCGTAATGCCCGTCCCCGCTGCATAATTAAAATCGTTTTCATCGATTAAGGCCGACATCGTGGCATTGCCGTACACGTACTCCGAAAACCGGATGTACATATTGGAGCCGCCCGCCGCGGCAAGGGTGTACAGGAGGATCGGGGCGGCATTGTCGTCCGCGGGGGTCGGGAAGGCATCGATTGCGAGATACACCGATTCCGTCAGGTCGTCCATGAGGCTGTCGTTATATGTCACACGAATGCCGGGGGTCGCGCCGGTATCCGGGGTATCCCGTTCAACCAGATTGATAAAAAATTCGCTGTCCCTCGAACCGCCCCCGGTCTCGAAAGGCGTTATCGTATTCAACGTATAGCCGCTGACGGTCATTGTCAGTCCGTCGAAAACGTCATTAATATCCCTGTCCGTCACGATACGGATTCTGTCGATGAATCCGTCGGCATCTGAATCGATTGTCTGGCGGGTAACAATCGACACGTCATTGATAAAGTTCCAGTTGGTGTTGTTGCCGTTATTCGTGCTGTGATACGCGTCGATCTGTATTCCCCCGCTCGCGTTACTGTACGAAACGGCGACATACTCGATGCTGCTCGATGTGCCGACATTGATATACCACTGCGTCGTCGAACCCGACCGCGCAAGCGTCACCGCGTTTCCTCCCCCCGACGTCCCCTGAATGGTAAAGGTATGCTCCACCGTTTGCGCCTGTGCCGCCCCTTCTTCAAACTGAATTGTTTTCCCCGCAGCAGTACAGGTGAAATCGTAGAAGGTCGTGCCTCCCGTGATCACGGACGTCTTTCCCGCATCCGTAAAACTCACCATGTTGTTCCCGTGCGTGAACCCGGTTGCACCGGCATCGTTCGTCCAGTTCCCGCTTACATCGATCGAGTTTCCGTCCGCGTCTATCGTCCCCCCCGTTATCGTGAGGCCGTTTTCGACCGCCACCGCGCCGGTCAGCGTCCTCGTCCCGCTTGCGTTCTCGAGATCGTAGAACGTCCCTGTTCCCAGGTTCCCCGTCCCGTCGAACACCACCGTCCCGTCATTGTGCGTGTACGCCGCAACGCCCCAGTCGTTCCCGACCGTCGTCGTCCCGCTCGTCCCCGAATACGCCGATACCGTCATGCTCCCGGTTACGGACACGCTTCCCGCCCCCCCGGCAAGCGTTCCCGTCCCGCTTATGTCTCCACCCACGGACAGCGTGTTGCCGCCGATTCCGAGCGTCCCGCCGCCTGCAAAAACAAGGTTGCCCGATACCTCAAGATCGCTCCCGAGCGTCGCAGCAACTCCGTTGATCCTCAGGTTACTGTAGTCCACACCCGGACTCCCGTAATCCTGGATCGCTCCGTCCGCCGTACGGTATTCAGTTATCCCCGCCCCCGCGTCGATTTGACTCACGCTGCCTCCGGCCTCACGGTAGAGCGTCCCATTGTTGGTAAACGTCCCCGTCACCGCCAGATCGTATGCACCCGCGTCGAGTGACGCATTAAGCTGTATGGTAAGGT
>JAFGHO010000036.1 GCA_016930085.1 Spirochaetales bacterium | reverse complement strand
TGACGGCTGATAAGCCGTGTGAATGACGGCTGATAAGCCGTGTGAATGACGGCTGATAAGCCGTGTGAATGACGGCTGATAAGCCGTACAAGACGTGAAGGAAGAGAGGAATCGGCATGGCATTGCATATAGCGATATCGAGCGGTAAAGGCGGGACGGGGAAGACCTTTATTTCCACCAATATCGCGCGTGTCCTCGAAAAACGGGGGGAGGTCGTCAGGTACCTCGACTGCGACGTGGAGGAGCCGAACGGACATCTTTTTCTCAAACACGATACGGAAAACCGTGAAGACGTCACGATTTTCTCACCCATGGAAGTGGATATGGGAAAATGCAGTCTGTGCGGGAAATGTGTCGAAGCGTGCAGATACAACGCACTGGCCCTGATAAAAGAGAATGTCCTGTTCTTCAGGAATCTTTGCCATGTGTGCGGGGCATGTACGATCGTCTGTCCGGAGAACGCCATCATCGAGAAAGACCGTAAAATCGGGGAACTTATTCATGGGAAAAGCGGGAATATCGATCTGTATTACGCCCTGCTCGAGACGGGAGAAGGCGGAATGTCCGTCCGGTTGATAAAAAAGGTGAAAGAACACGCGGGCGAGCATATCACGATTCTCGATTCTTCGCCCGGGACATCATGCCCGGTGGTCGAAACCGTCAAAGACGCCGATCTTTGCGTCCTCGCGACGGATCCCACCCCTTTCGGTATCAACGATTTGAAACTGGCCGTGGATATGTGCAGGAAACTCGGAAAAGAACCCGTTGTCGTCTGCAACCGGGCGGATTACAAAGACAACGCCCTGATGGAGTACTGCGGGAAAGAAGGGCTTTCGATTATCGGGGAAATACCCGACGAGCGGAAGGTCGCCGCCTGTTATTCGGTCGGGGACCTCGCCGTCGACAGGTATCCCGAATATTTTGAACTCTTTGACGGTATTGCGTCTGAGATCATCGAACGTGCAAAAGAAAAGCGCAGAACCGTTATAAAACCCGTACGGCAGAATCCTTATGACGCCGGAAGCAACATAATAGAATATCAACCGTCGCGGCAGCCGACAGGCGCGGCAAACGGCAAAGAGATCGTCGTGATCAGCGGAAAAGGGGGGACGGGAAAGACGTCCCTCGTCGCCGCTTTTTGCGCCCTGGAAAAAAGGATCGCCGTTTCCGACTGTGACGTCGACGCCGCGGATCTGCATCTTTTGCTTTCGCCGGAAATACTCGAGCGGGGAATGTTTTCGGGGGGCGAGTCGGCCGTCATCGATCCCGATTTGTGTACCGGCTGCGGCGCGTGTATGACCGCCTGCAGGTTCGATGCGATCCAAACGGAAAGCAAAGACTCGTCGATCGTGTATCGGGTTGACGGGGTGTCGTGCGAAGGCTGCGGCACCTGCGGCCTCGTTTGTCGGTTCAATGCAGTATCGTTTTACAAGGCGATAAACGGCGAATGGTATCTTTCGAAAACGAGATTCGGTCCAATGAGTCACGCGAAACTCGGCATCGCCGAGGAAAACTCGGGAAAACTGGTATCGCTTATCAGAAACAAAAAGAACGACATGGCCGCTTCCTTCGATCTGAAAAGGTCGATCATCGACGGTTCGCCGGGGACGGGTTGTCCGGTCATCGCCTCGATTACGGGGACGGATTACGCGGTCGTGGTGACGGAGCCGACCGTTTCGGGCATTCACGATCTGAAACGTGTTCTCGATGTTATACGGTTTTTCGATATCAGGTCGGGTATTATCGTCAACAAGCACGATTTGAATCCCGATAAAACGGAGGAGATAAAAAGGATCGCCGGTGATTCGTCATCGGACTTTCTGGGTGAAATACCCTACGACAGGGCTTTTACCGAAGCCCAGATGCGCGGTGTATCGGTGATCGAATACGGGAAATCGAACTTGACGGACCGTATTACCGCCGTCTGGGAGGCGGTGCGTGAAAAGGTCTTTTCGGGAAACGGCCGGCCGGTAAATGGGTAAGCGTCAATGCCGTTCGGGGTATGTATTCGGCCCTGTACCGTCCCGGCGGCTGGGCTTCTCGCTTGGAATCGATTGTGTTCCCTTTAAAACCTGTTCCTACGACTGCATATACTGTCAGCTGGGACGGACGACTGACAAGTCGGTAACGAGAAAGGAATTTTCACCCGTTTCCGGCATCCTCGACGAACTCTCATCGAAACTCTCCACCGGTATGAGGATCGATTACATCACGCTTTCGGGCTCGGGAGAACCGACGTTGTATTTATGTCTCGATCGTCTCGTTTGCGGGATAAAGCGGCTGACCGGAAAGCCGGTCGCGGTTCTCACTAATGGGTCGCTCCTTTGGGACCCCGATGTGAGAAAAGGTCTCAACCGCGCCGATCTCGTCATCCCGTCGCTGGATGCGGGAAACGGGGAGATGTTCCGTTATGTCAACAGGCCGCACGAGTCGCTTTCGTTCGAACGGGTCGTCGAGGGTATCATTGATTTCTCGCGCGGATTCCCCAATACGATATGGCTTGAAGTGTTTTTGATCCGCGACGCCACAGCGGTCGCGCCGGAAGTGCGGGATATCAATTCGATTGTCAAAAGGATACGCCCCCGCAAAGTCCAGTTGAACACCGTTAATCGCCCGCCGGCCGAATCATTCGCCCATCCGGTCCCGAAAGAACTCATGAAACGTCTGGCCGCCTCTATCGACTTTGATGTCGAAATTATCGCCGATTTCAAACGGCACGCATACTCATCGTATTTCAGCGGGACGAAAGATGCGATTTACGGTCTTCTGAAACGGCGGCCCTGTTCGCTCGATGATATTTCAGACGGCTTGTCGATGCACAGGAACGAAGTCCTGAAATATCTGGATGAACTCGAAAAAAATCACGATATCGTTTCCTACGATCATCACCATAAGGTTTATTATGCGGTAAAAAAACCGTGACGTTCGGGACAGGGAAGGGATTCGAGTATACCGGTATAAAAAAACGGCCTCGTTCGCCGGGTGACGTCGATGGTCGCCCGCTGTTTATGCCGGATGAAAATAAAGGAGTAAGAAAAGAGCATACACATGAAAACGTATCTGGATTGTATACCCTGTTTTTTCAGACAGACAATCGAGGCATGCCGGATGATAGGCCTCTCCGATGGTGCCGTAAAAAGAATTCTCGATGAGGTCGCACGTCACATACCTGAGATCGAACTCGAGGACTCCCCTCCCGTCATGGGAAGCATTATTCACAGAATCATAAGGGAGGAGACGAATAATCCTGATCCGTATAAACATATCAAAAAAAAGAGCAACGACCTCGTATTGTCTCTTTATCCGCTTCTGAAAAAAAAGGTGGAGAACTCGCAGGACAGAATACTCGAAGCCGTTGAAATCGCCATCGCCGGTAATATTATCGATTACGGTGCCCTCTTTCGACTCGATTTACATGCGGAAATCGATGCCATTATCAACATGGAAGACGCCGGAATAAAGAATGAAGATCCGCGGTTTTTCGCGTACCGTGATTTTATCGCCTCGCTTGAACGGGCAAAGACGATTCTGTATTGCGCGGATAATGCCGGGGAAATCGTATGTGACAGAATTCTCATCGAGGAGATCCACGCCGCCTTTCCCGCGACGCGTATCGTGTGCGCGGTTCGGGGAGGGCCCATCATCAATGATTGCCTCGTATCGGATGCCGTCGAAGCCGGAATCGATAAAACGGCCCGGGTCATTGCGAACGGCGTTGATGCTCCGGGAACGCTTCTTGGGGCCTGCTCGAAGGAATTCCTTGACGCATGGCGTGTGAGTGATATGATTATCAGCAAGGGGCAGGGAAATTTCGAGAGTCTTGCGGGCAACGAAGGCAATATTTTTTTCATGTTTATCGTCAAGTGCGGGGTGCTCGCCGCGGATATCGGCTGCCGTATACGGGATGTTATACTGTACCACGGGTAAAAGAACCGTGACCGCCGTTACAGGGTGTCCTTCATTTTTTCGCGGGCTGCTTTGTTGTCCGGGTTCAAGTCAACGGCTTTCTTGAAACACTGGTGCGCCTCGTTCCTTTTGTTGAGGTGCATAAGGGCCATCCCCTTGTTGTCCCAGTAGCGGTCGTCGTCATCGTATATTTCGATCGCCCTGTTGAAACAATCGAGGGCTTCCTTGTATAAGGAAAGCTGAAACGACGCGAGACCCTTTCTGAACCAGAAGGCGTCGTCCGTTCCGTCGATTGAAATCGCGTGATCGAAACACGCCGAGGCTTCGCGATAATTGCCGACCTCATAGAGCGCGATTCCCTTGTCGTACCATAAGGCCTCGTTGAAGTCGTCGTTCTCGAGTTGTTTGGTGTAAAGACCGATAAGTTCGTTGAAACGGCCGAGCCGTATGAGTGAATTCTTCTTGTAGTGCCATATATTGTACTCGTCAGACGGATCCTTTTTCAGCAATGTGTCGCAGCATTCGATACATTGTTCATACGAACCGATATCGTAAAGTGCATGCGCCTTGTTGTGCCATGCGCTTCCGAATGTATTGTCGATCGCCAATACATTATCGAAACAAACCAGCGCTTCACGGTGATCTCCCTTTTTCATGAGAGAAACGCCTTTGTTGAACCATGCTTTTTTATTGCGCCTGTCAAGGCGAAGCGTCTCATCAAAACAGGCAATCGCCTTCTTGTAGTCGTGAAGCTTCATCATTGAAACGCCTTTGTTATACCATGCCACGGCATAGTCCTTGTCGATTTCAAGCGCCTGGTCAAAACAATTTATGGCATCCCGGTACCGTCCCGATCGTTTTAGCTGAAGCCCTTCCTTAAACCATGATTTCACTATGTGCTTTTTGTTTTTGTAACCATTTGAATAAGAACAAAGTATTTCCGCGCTTTTTTCCCAATCGTCGGAGAAATCCGCATTCGATGTAAGCGAGGAGAGATCGATATTTTCTTCTTCCTCTGTCGAATGGGCGCAGTCATAACTGATTTCGTCAAATTGTTCCATATTTGAAAGGGCGAGCCTTTTGTTTTCCAGCGCGTCGATATGATCGGGATTTATTTTGAGAACATGATTGAAGCAATCGATAGCGTCCTTGAACCTTCTCAATTCATAGAGGAGCAATCCTTTGTGATACCAGAGTTCGGTGCTTTCCCTGTTGACGTTAAGTCCGTTATTGTAGCACTTTATCGCTTCTTCATATTGATTGATTCGCGTGAGGATTCGGGCCTTGTTCAACCATACTTTTTCCGACGTGTCATCAATATCGAGCGCTTTGTCCAAGAAAGTGATCGCCCGTTTGTATTCACCCCTGTTCGCAAAGGAAATGGCTTTACCAACAAAGGAATTAAGCTGTTTCCGCTTCATAATATTATCAAATTATCCTACCATTAATTCTTTTCTATTGTCAAGGAAAATAGAGGTATTTGCATCGAGGTCCCTCTCATGGTATAATGAGACCGAAGCGCGCATATTCCCCCGGAAGAACGGAATCGCCGGATGCATGAATATCCGTAAAAGCTATCATGTCAATGTCGTCGCTAAATCCGGATAGAAGTACTTGCAACATAACGGAAAAATAATTTATAGTGGCACATGCTGCGAAAACTGTATCGACGACGGCTTGTAATAAGCCGATAATTTCATAAACTTGTCGTTAAGGAGCGGATACTGAAAGTGGTTAAAGCTGTTATTTTTGATATGGACGGTGTTCTCGTTGACAGTGAACCCCTCCATTATGAATCGGAAAAGAAAGCGCTTGCACGGTACGGCCTCACATTCAACCGGAATATACACAGGAAATATATCGGTTATTCAAATGAGAGGACATTCTGGAGAGACCTCATCAAGGAATTCGGGGTGTCTCTCAATATCGATACACTCATACTGGAAAAGAAAGAATATTTTAACAACCATCTCCATAAAATAAAGCGTATCGATCCGGCATATACGCTGCTCAATCGGCTGAAAAAAGCCGCCATCCCCTGCGCGATCGCTTCTTCGTCGAGCCATGAATTGATTCGAAGCCTCCTCGATCAATGTGCACTCAACGACTTCTTTTCCGTGATTCAATCCGGCGATGATGTCGAATTCGGGAAGCCCCATCCAGATATCTTTCTTGAAGCCGCCAAAAAATTGGGAATACATCCCCGGCATTGTGTGGTCGTTGAAGATTCACTGCACGGCGTAAAAGCGGGCCACGCGGCGGGCATGATCGTCGTTGCGGTTCCGAATGAATATACAAGGATGCTTGATTTTTCACTTGCACATCATGTTATCGAAAGCCTCGATGAATTCGATGCCCTCGGACTGTTGACGATTCACTCCTGAGGGGCGGGTACTGCTCTCAAAGGAAGACATTCACTGTTTTAACAAGAAAAGAATGACGGGTTCGAGGGAAGAAATATTGATGTTTGTAAAGGAGAATACACATGATAAAACGAATAATCACGATCGGTTTTCTTTTTTTATTATTTCTTTTCTTTTTTTATTGTTGCGCACGGGATGACGGTAATGATGATGAGGTGGTGAGACCCGACGGTGCCAAAAGAATCGGATTTTCCGGATTACCGGGGTCCTGCCAGAACGCGGCCTGGTCCCCGGCCGTACTCAATTCATTCGTGTTTACCAATTTCAGAAGCGGTTATAACGAAGGGGATGCCTACCTTTATATATGCGACCTCGATGATAATTCGATCGAACTGCTGCTTGACGGGTACAATGTCACCATGCCCGGCGGGGCCTGTATATGGAATCCCGTGGTAAACAAAATTGTATTTTCTTCTGAAAGAAACGACGAGTCCGAAAACGCGTATCAGATCAGTCCGGACGGAACGGGACTTGCGATGATCAGCGATCAAGCGGGGTATATGGCCTGGGAGCCGGGCTTCTCGCCAGACGGGACATGGATCGTTTATGAACGGGTGAATGAGGCGGACACGGAGCATTTTATTTATGCATGCGAAGTCGCTGATTCCTCCAACAGAATTGTTATCGACGATAGCGGCGATTGCAGGCAGCCGAGCTGGTCGCCCCGGGGGGATTATATCTGTTACCAGAAAGACACCGGGTCTATCTATGAAATAATGGTATGCGATGACGACGGAAGTAATAAACGGCAGCTGCTCGATACGGACGCCGAATCGACGGACTGTTCGTTTTCCCCGGACGGCGACTGGATCGTCTTCAGTTCCGAATATGAATGCGATTATGCGAATATTTACATCTGCACATCGGCAGGGGGTATGCATACACCGGACGAATGGATCAGGGTTACCGAGGACGAGGGATACGACGGCGCGCCCGGCTGGTCCCAGGACGGCGCAAGGATATTGTTCGAACATACGGACGGGGATCCGGATTCGTCCTCCGGTTCCGAAATATGGATGATCGACGTTCCGGCACTGCCATAGTAACGGCTTGATCGGATGCGCTTACAAAAAATATCCTTTTTTTCATTTCACCATCTCCTTTTCTTTATAAAATTTGTTACTTGAAAATAGAATCATGTAATTTCGAATCCATATAAGGTTCGCGGTTTCTTGATTCACCGTGTCCCCGAATGCGAAGATCCATGTTAACGTTAACGCATCGTATAAAAAAATTACCGGTCGACTTTTAGATAATTTCCGTCTATTTTTGCCGCTTCTTGATACATATTTTCTGAAAATCCACAGCCTCAATGTTTATAATTTTCCTGGAACATTGACGACTTCTTTACTATAGTTAAATAAGAGAAAAAACACCTTTTAAGAAGATATATTCTTCCAAATAAAAAAAAATCGTAATTGAGGTACGTTCATTTCAAGTATTACTCTTTTTTATTAAAAGAATAATCAAGAGGAAACGGAGTATCTCAACAAGAGGTGATTGTCGTTCAATATTAAAGGGGAATTGTGAGTTATACATTCGGCGTATTAATAAACTGGCTGCATGGTTATTTCGGCAAACTTTTTTTTGCAGGCATCAAGCGGGCGGCTGAGGAAAATAACATAAACCTCATTGTTTTTCAGGGGAGTGAGATAGGGTATACCAATCCCTCGACTCCATATACGTTCGGCAATAACGATTATTCATATAATATCATCTATGAGTATGTAAACAGGGATTTACTGGATGGCTTGATCATATTCGGCCCGGTGTTTACGATGCTTTCACATGAAAAGATAATGGATTTTTTATCCGGATTCAATGGAATCCCTATGGTTGTCACGGGGATAAAGGCCGTGAATATTCCCAGTATACGAATTGAAAACAAAACCGGTATGAAGAAGCTGATTACTCATCTCATCCGGGATCATCGGTATGAAAAAATCGCATATATTTCAGGACCTGAGCAACATGAAGAAGCCATTGAACGGTTACAGGCATATAGAGAAGTCCTCACCTCTTTCAACAAAACGGTCGATGAAAATAATATTATATATTGCAACTTCAGTTCATACTCGGGATTCAATGCCATGAAAATCCTGTTGGAAGACCGCGGGCTGCACCCGGATGCGGTCGCCGCCGCTAATGACGATATGGCGTACGGAGCGATCCGTTATTTACAGTCGAACGGTATAAAAGTTCCACAGGATATTGCAGTTACAGGTTTCGATGATGCCGAAGATCTTCATTATTTCGATATTCCGCTGACAACGGTGAAGCACCCGATATATGAAACAGGTGTCAATGGCATTCTTCACTTGAGAAACATTCTTGAGAATAAAAACCGGACAGAAGATATAATACTCCCGACGTATCTTATCAGACGTGAATCCTGCGGATGTTTCAATAAAAGAAATACCCCCGGAGATTGCAGGGAGAACGTCATTTCGGAGATAGCCGGCAAAAAAATCGGTAAAAAACGAATCAAAGAAATCCTGATTGATACAATAACGGAATTATTGACTCCTTTTGTGATAAAGAAGGATTATTTACATTTCTGGATTGATGAAATGAAAGCGTTCCTGAACCGGCCTGATCCCGGAGAACATTCCATGAACAGGTTCCTTGCTTCATTGGAAAATATCCTCCTGCATACCATAGAACATCACATTGACGGCACGTTATGGCAGCACATTATTTCTCTTTTGTCGTCCTCCCTTTTTGCCGTTTCCGGAACCGAACATCTGCATCCGGATGTCGAGCGGTTCCTTCATGATATCAGAATTACCGTCGCCAATCATTCCATGTGGCAGCAGGGTTCTTTATTTATGAAAAAAAGAAAAGAGGACTTGATATTCCAGAAATTATCCCAAAATTGTTACAGGGTATTCAGTCTGGATGCACTGACAGAGACATTATCTGTTGAACTTCCCCATACGGGGATCAAGAGCTTCTATATTATATTATATGAAGAATTATTCGATGTTGATTTATATAACAAGGGATTGCTGCCTGAAAAAGCAAGGCTTTTAATGGCATATAAAAATAATGAGATGATGAGTATAGTCGGGGAATTGTTTTTCTCACCGAAGCTTCTTATCCCTAAGAAATTTTTACCTTATGAAAATCAATTCTGCCTGCTGGTTAAACCCCTTTATTTTGAACAAACTCATTTCGGATATTTTATAATCCAGACCACTGATATAGATACAAACCATTATGCAAAATTCCAATTTATCATCAGTTCCGTTCTTAATGGGGTACACATTATCATTAAGCAAAAGTTAGCGGAAAGAGAACTTGAATTACAGAAGATTCAACTGGAACGTGCGAATATAAAATTAAAAAGTTATGATCAGGCAAAAAACGAGTTTATGGCAAACATGAGTCATGAAATCCGCACCCCGCTAAACGCGATTATGGGACTGAACCAGCTGCTTAATAAAACCGAATTAAACGAAAAACAGAAGGATTATATCCGTAAAATACAAAGTTCTTCCCAGAATTTGCTTAGTATTATCAATGATATCCTGGATTTTTCAAAAATCGAAGCAGGAGAATTAACCATTGAATCTATCCCGTTTAATATTTATCAGGTAATAGACAAGATAACAAATTATGTCGGAGTGAATTTATTTGATAATAATGTTGATTTTATTTTTGATATCAGTAATTCCGTGCCGGTGTCTCTTGTAGGGGACCCTTTGCGTCTCGAGCAGATACTCCTCAACTTAACCTCCAATGCCCTGAAGTTTACAAAAAAAGGAGAAGTGGTTTTATCTATTAGTGCGATAAAGAAAACCAGGAAAGCAGTTGTGTTGGAATTCAAATTAAGTGATACGGGAATCGGCCTTACAGAAGAACAGAGCAGGAAATTATTCAGAAAATTCTCCCAGGCGGATTCATCAACCACAAGGAAATTCGGCGGTACCGGCCTGGGGCTTGCAATTTGCAAGGCGCTAATAAAACAAATGAATGGTACTATCGGCGTGGAAAGCGAGTTTGGAAAAGGCAGTATATTTTATTTTAGTATTGAATACAGACTGCACAAAAAGATAGAGAACAAATTGTTCATTCCTGATTCCTTAATACATAAGCTGAATATCCTGATATTATATAAAAATAAAAAGATGTGTGAAGTTCTTTCCGCTTATCTGGAAAGCATAGCTTCCGACCTGACAATATGTCATTCACCGGAGCAGGCGTTTCAACTGTATTCTGAAAAAGAAAACTTCTTGAATGATTTTGATATTTTTATTGCGGACTATATGCTCTTAAGAGATCTGTGTTTCAACTATCAAATCCCAATGCAAGTGGATAAAAGCAACCCCGGACCGAAAATAATTGCTTTGATTAAGCAGGACACCTATGTGACAATAAAAAATATAGAGGATACAATATTTGACGAGGCCCTCCTCAAACCGTTTATTAAAAACGATATAATTGATGTTATATTGTGTCTTTTTTCAGTGAGAAAAAAAAGGAAAGATGATAACGAATCCATACTTATAACTACAAAAGATCAATTTACCTCAAGAAATATTACAATCCTGCTTGTTGAGGATAATGAAATAAATATGCAGGTGGCAAAAGAGATGCTTGAAAGTTTCGGTTTTTTTGTTATTCCCGTACAAAAGGGCAGGGAGGCAATTACTATTCTCAATACCCAGGCAGAGAATACAATTGATCTTATTTTAATGGATATACAGATGCCGGAAATGGACGGATATGAAGTCACGGCTGAGATAAGAAAAAAACCCCTGTTTGAAAAGATTCCCATTATCGCCCTCACGGCTGATATAATGGCAGATGTGAAATATAAAGTACTGCAGTCGGGGATGAATGATTATATATCAAAACCCATCGAAGAGGGAAAATTGTTCCGGATCCTGTCCAAATGGGTCCCGATAAATGAAAAAAAGAAATCCGATAGCGTAGAAGACCGGAAAAAAAGGATATTCCCGGAGATTTATGGAATTGATGTGGAAAAAGCATTGAACCGGGTAACCGGGAACAGGGCGTTATTGGAAAAGCTGCTGATAAAGTTTTCTGAAGATTATAAAGATTTCCCGGAACAAGTAAACGGTCTTCTTGATAACAACAAGACGGATGATGCGAAACTGGTGATTCATACATTTAAGGGCGTTTCCGCTAATTTGTGCGCCGATCAGCTTCACGCCATAATTGCTAAAATTAATACAATAATGAATAACGATACGATTGATTTTATTAAAGTACGGACTTTATTAAAAGAAACTTCAAAAGAGATGATGCGTATTATCGGATCGATTCAAACAATAAGCATTCATGTAAAAAAGAATAACACAAAGAATAAACAAAAACAATAAAAGACCTTGTTATGGATTTGAAGAAACTTCAATCATTTCTGGAAGAGTATGATACGGCGGCGGAAACATACATTGAATCATTGGAAGATTTGTCGGCGGCGGCGGGATATAAAAATGAAATATTGAAAATAAAGAATGATGTAAATAAATACGACTATGATGCCGCACTTGCCGCAATAAAAAAATTATTGAAAAAAATGGAGTAATGCAATGAATAACAGCGGGAATAAACACAGGATATTGATTGTCGATGATGATTCCGCTAATATTGCGATACTCACCAATATTTTAAAATCGGACTATATAATAAATTTTTCACTGAGCGGTAAAAAGGCCCTTGATATTATCGGTTCAAAAGTCAATCCGGATTTGATTCTGCTGGATATTGTCATGCCGGAGATGGATGGTTATGATGTATGTGCAAAACTAAAGGAAAATAAAGAAACAAGGGATATTCCGATCATATTTATTACATCAAAGACTGAAACGGAAGACGAAACAAAAGGATTTGAATACGGTGCTGTTGATTTTTTAACCAAACCCGTCAATCCCGCTGTTGTCAAGGCAAGGGTAAAAACGCATATTGAATTAAAAACATCCAGAGAAAGACTCAAAAACCAGAATCAGATACTGGAACAAAAAGTAAAAGAACGGACAAAAGAGCTTCATGAAACAAGGCTTGAAATAATCAGAAACCTTGGACGCGCATCGGAATACAAAGACAAGGAAACAGGCACGCATGTTATACGGATGAGTAAAATCTGCAGGGTTTTAGCCATTGCTTTGGGTCTTGATGAGGATAAAGTTGAATTAATAATGAATGCCGCGCCGATGCATGATGTCGGGAAAATCGGCATTCCGGATTCAATTTTACTCAAACCCGGAAAGCTGGATAATGATGAATGGGAAATAATGAAAACGCATACGGTAATAGGCGCAAAGATCATCGGCGACCACCCGTCTCCTTTATTACAGGCTGCCAAGCTCACTGCGCTCTATCACCATGAAAAATGGAATGGCGAAGGCTACCCGACGAATAAAAAAGGTAAAGAAATACCTGAGTTCGCAAGAATCGTGGCAATAGCGGATGTGTTCGACGCTCTCACCAGCCCCCGTCCGTATAAAAATACATGGACTATCGATGAGGCTGTCAGTTATATAAAAGAAGAAAAGGGAAAACATTTTGATCCCCAATTGGTTGATTGTTTTATGCATGCATTATCTGAAATAAAAGAAATAAAAGAAAAATACGCAGATGCCTGATTTTATTTCTCATAAATAATCGATACTGTTCCCGTGAAAATCGTCATTGTGGATTCACGTACAATAAATAAAGGCGATGTTCGCTGGCGGCCCCTGAAGGAATCAGGGAACCGCATCATCAAAACCCCGGTATCAATCCCACGTAGTATTGCGCAATCAATAGCGCGTCGACAATATCAATAGAACCGGAACCATTTACATCCCCTGCCGCGGTATTGAAATTGGCGGGTTCCAATCCCACGTACTCCTGTGCAACAAGAAGGGCATCGACAATATCGACAGCCCCGTTCGAGTTGACATCACCCGTGAGTCCCGTATACGGCGTAACCGTCGGCGTGACAGTCGGCTGAGGTGTGTCCCGGTTCTGCGGGGGCTGGTCACCGGCAAGTTCATTAAGGTATTCTTCAAGATTCGTATACCCGTCGCCGTCATTGTCACCGTTATTGTCGGCCGAGCCGGGATCCATTCCGTTATTCCGCTCCCAGGAATCAGGCATACCATCACGGTCTGCATCCGCCGGGGCTGAACCGCCGGCAACGGTTCCAACATTACCGGGGATTCCGTTATCATCTTCCGTATTAATTATCGAGCCTGACGTTCCCAAAGACGTAAGCTGGCTTATCAGCAAGTTGTCGACATCGTCGCGGATCAGAGACGCCCCGACATCATTGACAATCTTGTTGTATGCCTCAGCCGGCGTCATCAGGCTGCCTGCTCCGTAATATGAAAAGGGTGATGACTCAAAGGTGACCGGGCCATACTCCCCATCTGTAACCGGAGAGCCGTCAAGGGTCCCGTTTCTGTTTTTGTCCCAATAGTTGTCACGGGCATATACATGGAAAGACGGTGTTGCGCTGTTAAAACAGTTACCGGCCGTACTTGGACCATTAATAAAATAATTCCCCATGATATTTGCTTCCGAAAGGCCTTCGGTATCTCCCAAAATATACCCGTGCTCCGCCCAGTTGTAAATGACATTGTTAATATACTCCTGCGGACCCCTGCCCTTTGGGTTTCGCGTTTTGTTGTCGATCCATAAGGTCCTTAACACGGAAATTTTACCGGACTGCATGAGTCCGCCGGTTGAATGGTTCGTATTATTGATTCCCTGTCCGATAATACAGTTCTGAATGGTCACATTATCAATGCCGGACCCGTTTATATCAAAGGTACCATCGCGTCCCCAGGTTATTGAAACGTGGTCAAACATGTAATCCGTATTGGCGGAAATACCGACGGCGTCTTTTTCGGAATCTCCGTTTTTACCCATCCGGATCCTGATATACCGGATTATGCTGTTCCCCGAGTCGTCATTAAGCGCTATACCATTGCCGTAAATCGTAATCCCTCCCCCGGGGGCAGTCTGTCCGGCAACCGTAATATTTCTGTAAATGACGATGCGGTCCCCGATATTAATTACTCCGCCTACATCAAACACCACTGTCCTGCCGGACCGGCTTACAGCATCCCGAAAGGATCCGGATCCCGAATCGTTCAGATTTGTTACATGATAAACACTGCCCCCGCGTCCGCCCGCAGAAAACCTGCCGAAACCTTCGGCTCCCGGGAATGCAAGCTGCTGGGGAAATACATTGACAGATACGAACAACAACAGAATAACACCCGGCAGCCGCACTTTATTTAAAAACGTATATGTCCTTTTTTTCATTAATAACTCCTTGTCAAGTCACCTTAAAACAGGTAATCACTATAACATATAATTTTTTTCCATCAAATTACCGGCTTATTATATACCAGAGAAATTCTCCTATCAAGGAACAATATTTTAAACGGGGATACAATTCTATAGAATTACCCGGATATTCCGTTTACCTGAAAAAAGTTTCTTTTTATGTGAAGAAATATCGCCCGGTTGAAAATTAAAGTTTCATTATTATAACGGCGGCGGCTTACTGCCGCCCCCGTACTGAATATAATCGTGAAAATCATCATTGAAAACGCTTTAACAGGGGAATGATGAAATGAGTCCCACATAGTATTGAGCGATTAAAAGCGCATCCACAATGGTGATGCTTCCCGAACAATCGACATCTGCAGCATCCGGATTAAAGTTGACCGGATCGAGGTTCACGTATTCCTGTGCAACAAGAAGGGCATCAACTATATTAATAACACCGTCTCCATTAACATCTCCAAGTGTTCCGGGCGCGGGCGTGGGCGTGGTTCCGCCTGATGTGCCGTAGACGGCAAACTCCCATAGTGAATATCCCCACTCCCAGTTATAGTGTGCCATCCCGTACATCCGGACATACCTGCCGGTTCCTGAAACGGCAAGGTCGTCAGTCCCGCCGTTACCATTATAATCGGTGAGGAGATCGGTCCAGGTGTTCGCGTCATTTGACACCTGGATTTTATACTGGCTTGCATACGCCGCCTCCCAGTAAAGGATTACCCGTGATATCTCTGTTGTCGAGCCAATATCGACATAGATCCACTGCGGGTCGCTTTGGGGTGCCGATGCCCAGCGGGTCGATACGCTTCCGTCAACAGCATACTCTCCCGCAAACTCCGGACTCTCCACAGAAGAGACTGACACGGGCCTGCCCATTGCAATGTTGCCTTCGGGTGTGGGTACGGGGGAAGGGCTTGGTACCGGTGTGGCGCTCGTTATCGAAGCGGGCCGTACCGCGGTATTCCGGATACTGTTTGAATGCGTTATCGCGACTTCGCGGCCCCAGCCAAAAAGTCCGTTATAGGTCGAATCCGTTGTCATATCAAGCCATGTCTGGGGGTCGTTGCCCGGTCCCCAGGACCAGGGGATCCAGCCTATCTGGTTGGCAGTACACTGATCGATAATCAGGAGATAGGGAATATCGCAATCACCTGATTCGTCCCATTTATTTCCGAATTCCCCGACGACAAGGGGCAGTCCCATGGAAACGGATTCGGCAATTTCATCAATCACTTTCTGGTCCGTATTTCCCCAGCAGTATGGCCACCACATGTGAATGGAAAAAAGGAGGTTCTGGTCCGGATCCTGTGAGATCAAATAAGGGCCATTTGCCTGAAGACTGTCGATGCCCTGGCCGTACTCCGGTGCGTCAATCATGATCGGCACATGAATCCCCGCGTTCCTCATCCGGCTGACGGCGCTCGAATATCCTGTCCGGTAATCGGCATCGGAAACGGTCTGGCCGCACTCATTCGCTATATTGACGATGAGGTATTCCTGGTGTCTTTGAAGCACCTCGACGACATCGGAGCGGCACCAGTAATCAACGCATTCCTGCAGACCCGACCATTCCCCCGTGGCATCATGGAGCTCGGGGATAGGGATCATGTTGTTGACCCGGCAGTTGTATATTGCAGTATCAAGCCGGTCTGCCGTCCCGTCCGTTCCCCAGACAATGCGGACACAGTTTGCCCCCGTCTTTGCAATTTCTTCATAGGAAGGAATACCGTCAACATCCGTCCAGATAATCATCTTGTTAACGCCGACAAGGATAACTCTTTCTCCCTGGTTGTCATACAGGAACCTGCCCTGCACCCTGAATCCGGGGTAGGATTGTGAAAATGCCTGTACACAGAGGAAAAGAATGAACAGAACGAAAAGCATCTTTTTCATTTTATTTGCTCCTTTTTATTTTGTTTTCAAATATAAAACCGTATTTCCCGGTAATTATACACGTTTCACTGACAAAAAGCTGTAACGAGACCCACGTAAAATCGGGCTATTATTAAAGCATCGACTATATTGATACTGCCGTCGCAGTTTGTATCTGCATTGTCCCGGTTAAAAATGGACGGATTAAAACCGACATAGTATTGAGCGACCAAAAGAGCATCAACGATGTCAATCGAACCGCTTCCGTTCACGTCTCCGGGTGTTTCATCCGGAGACGACGTTGCGGCTATGGAAGTTGTTGCTGTCCCGGATAACTGGGCGGCCAGGGCCGGGTACCATTGTGCCGCCATTTTCTGTTCGCCTGAGTCGTTGGGATGTACTCCGTCCCTCGTGTCGGTCTCTGCATTGAATCCGGTCCATTGGTCGACGACAATAACAGGCGACTGATTCGTGGATTTTTCGCTTGCCAAGCCGGGAATCGCGTTGTTGAGTGCCGCCACATCGGCAGGGCAGGTGGAGCATGCGGATTCACTCATCGGGATGATCTGGGCCACAATGATCTTCATGTCGGGGTTATTCGCCCGCATCTGATCGACCAGCTTTGTGAAAGCGGCCAGTTTGTCCGCAAGCGGGATATAACCGCCCCACATGTCGTTCGTACCCAGGTGCATCAGGACGATATCGGGGTTGGTGGCGGAAAGCCAGGGGGGTAACTGGTCATTGTCCGCCATTCCGGTGGCAGCTATCCCGCCATGTCCCTCGCAATCGCTGTCAAACGCTAAAGAACATCCTCCCGAATCCACGGTTCCTACGAAATCGATATCAGTGTAGCCGTTTTTTTGAAGCATGTCCCATAAATATGCCCGCCAGCACCCCTGGCCCGCGGTAATGGAATCCCCGAGGGGCATTACCCTGACTGGTGAGGCCCCTGCCGAAGGTAAAAGCCCGGTATTGAATATCAGTGCTATAAAAAAAGTGAAAACAGAGACAGAAATAAAATCACGTTTGCTTCTGAAAAACATTTTATTTTTACTAAACCTTTCATTTCTCATTTTTTATAGAATTAGTTCTCCAGAAACCGGCTGTTTTGCCGACTTCCGGTACATTAATGTACTTGTTATTAATTACCACCCGAGATCCGATCTGATCTGTGCTGCGAGTTGGTCGGCCATACGTTCATGGGTCGCGACCGTGGGATGCCAATCTTCACCATAACCAAGCGAGCCGTCCTGGGCGGGAAACTCGATAAAATGTATTCTCGCGTCACCCGATGATGAAAGCGAATTGACAACCGAGCCGATATAATCCCTCGCGCTTGCACAATTATCGCCGGAAAGCATGGGACCGAGAGCGCAATATATATGTGCCGAGGGATACCGCCCCCTGATCTGTTGCACGAAATTTCTATATGCCGTTGTAAACTGATTTCTGTCAGGAATTCCCGCGCTGTAGTCATTGGTGCAAAGATTGATGACCGCTACATGGGGGATCCATTGACCCGGGTCCCAGAGATTTGTTGTGTCGTAGGGGAGAATGCGCGGATATAATTCAGGCATGACCTCATCCGTTTCCCCGCCGTAATTCCGGATGACACCTTTACCGGACCATGCGACTGTTATCTGGTCTGCTCCCAATACCCGGGCTGTAACCGAACCATAGGCAAGGTACGCATTTTCGTTTCGTGTTGTAAAAGACTGGTACCGGTCTGTACCCTCGTTCCCGTATCCGCAGGTAATCGAATCGCCGATGAACTCTATGCGGCGGGAAGATGCTGACGGGGGTGTAAGGGCCGTTCCGGACCCAAAGCTGAAGCCCAAAAACTGCATATCCCCGACCCATGCTTCCGTCCTGCGTACGATTTCAAGAGTATGGGAACCTGATGAAAGCCCGGATGCAAGGAGGATCGGTGTCGACCCGCTTGTGCCGGAAGGAACATTGACCGGCGAACGGACTGTGCCGTCAATAATGACATTAATCCAGTTATCACCGGTGGAAGCAAGCAAGACACCCGCTTCGGTTCCCTGAAAATTCGCTTTTATGGTCGTTGCACTCCAGCCGAATTTAGGGCCTGCCGGATCACTCGTTTCAAACCTGCCGATCAGGAGAACATCACTACCGGGTATCACGGTTGGGGCAGGGGTTGCCGGGCATGGAAACTCGGAAATGAGGGCAACATAGTATTGTGCCACAAGAAGCGCATCAATAATATCGATCCCGCCGGAACAATTGACATCCGCAACACTGCTTATGAAATTGGAGGGATTGAGCCCTACATATTCTTGTGCAATTAATAATGCGTCCACAATATCTATAACGCCGCTTCCATTAACATCTCCTTGTGATTGTGCATGTGCAGAAAGCCCGCATATTAGGCAGAGTATGCAAACAAAAAACAGATACAGTTTTTTTTTCACATTTTTATCTCCTTGTATTTTGTTTTCAACTGCATAGTGTTACTTCGGTGAATACCGTTTTTTTCGTAAACGCTTCCACTTTAGTAGAATTATACCTTTATTTATTTTATTTTGTACCACATTAAGGAAAAAATCTTTGCAATTTTGCAGAAATAATGGGTATTTTACGATTTGTCGGAGTTTTCTGATTTCCGGTTACAGGTCCACTTCCCCGTACCCATTGGGTATGCCGGTGTACAGGCAGCAAGGTATTTCACGAATATGCCGGTCAGTGGTCCTCAATAACCGTTTTGCTTCTGTAATTCTTATCTTGCTATGGGAATAATTTATGGTTTATCATCTTCACTTGATGATAATACCATAGTGCGAACTCCTCTCGTCAACAATCGAAGCTGGAAATCAATCCCACATAATACTGTGCTATCCGAAGGGCGTCAACAATATCAATGCTTCCATAACAATTCACATCAGCGGCAGCCTGGTTGAAAACAGACGGATCCAGACCTGCGTAGTACTGGGCTGTAATAAGGGCATCGATAATGTCAACAGCATTATTCCCATTGACATCTCCTTTTAAAACGGCAGGCGTTGTGGAAGCGGCATCTTCCAATTCGATGCCTGTACCGCCCAGGTTCCCTGAATATTGTTTGTCGGTGGAATTATTCCAGTGTTCATAGATACCCAGGCTGGCGGTCAGCTTTCCCGTTCCATCCGGACCCACGTAGTTGTAGCTTGCGGGATTGGCAGCCTCGAGCAGATATCTGTCCCAGCCATTGCCGATTGGGTTCAAATCCGCAAAATTCGCCGCAAAGAAGTCGATGGCTACGGAATCAATGGCGACGGGATCCTGGGACATGAGCACCATTCCGGGCCACTCGTTTCCGAACATGGGCCATTTGTCATCCACGCCGTGGTATGTGCCATCCGCATTCCTGTCCGTGTCGTATGCCTCTTTGCTTCCGTAAAGGGTATCGATGATCCAGAGCAGCGTTTTCCCGCCAAGATTCCGATTTGCAAAATAATCGACATAGACATAGGGGGAAGTGTCCATACTGTTGTGAAAGTTGTCAAAGTTGTTCATCGGATTGGAGCTTATGCCGGTGGCGCCAAAGAAATTTTTACCGCATAACGTCATGTTGTAGCTGTGGCCTTTCAGAATCGCCATATCGATGACGTAGGTCGCATCGGCGAAACTGCGGGCGATTTTCGACGGATTACCGGTTCTGGTTCCATTGGAATAGACTAAGGTTCCCTCCGCCGTGTATGTTGAGGCGCGGAGATCGGAATCACCAAAGTTGTCCTGACCTTCCAGTATAACGCCTGACAGACCTGCACCGCGCACAATCTGCTGCATATGGTAGGGGATAAAGCGGCTGGGGTCAGAGAAGGTGATCATGTTTTCGGGAACCCCCGCGGTTTTGAGGGATGTGGTAAGGGCAATTATCATTTGCGGAGAAGCATCGATCTGGTTGGTATCTTCACGGCCTCCGTTACCCCCCATCCCCGGCCCGGTATTGTTCATATTTATTTTCACTGCGATCTTTTCCCCGGGACTATAACCAATGGAACCGCGGCCGTGCGTGGAGTTAAAATCTTTAAACAGGTTGTCCCAGGCCGTGGCTTCGCTTGAAGAATTCCCCACTGATTTTACCGCCGCCGTGACCAGGGCATTGATCTTATTCTGATCATTATATTGATTGGCCCACCAATCGGCTGCACTGACGGGGGCCGAGACTGCGCTCCTATCGCGGCAGTAGGCCACCCTGCTTTTTCCCTGCGCGGCAAAAATACCTTTAGCCGTTCCCACGGGTGAGTCTGCCCAGACGCTGTCCGCCGCAAAGTTCATATTTATAACAAGGGCCGCGAGTCCAAGGGCCACACAACCTGTCGCCACGATAATTTTTTTCTTCCACAGTATTTTCCCGAACTTCATAATTTTTTTGAATTTTTTAATTACCAGCACCAGCCCCGTTATGCTTAAAACATACCCAAGGAAACTGCCTGCAAGCGGCGCAGCCACCCTCATGCAGGGATACATCGAGCGTTGAGGTTTTGGTATCACACGCAACAGATACCAGATAAGCGCCAGAAACCCGGTGACAGGAATAAGCAGTTTCCATAAGCCCTGCATTTTCTTGATACCCTTGATTTTCCCGGTCTTCCCACAGGTCAGAAAAAACCTTTTTTTAATCAAATCCGCCATAACATTACCTCTTTTCCCCATATATCGTTATTTTCTTACGAGCCTTTTTGATAGCAAAAGATATGCTTTTCTGCAAGTTATTTATTACAGCGCCGGTTTGTGTTGATTGCTTTGACAGCGGTTCGGGGCCCCCGGCAGTGTAAATATATTCGGGGTTTCATCATTGTTCCAGGCAGCCCTTCCGTATGCCACGCCGTTTGTCATAGTTGCGAGTTATTTTTTGCAGGAAAACGATGTAAATTTATCCGAGACGGCTTGTCAGGAATTGTAAGTTTTCTTATCATTACATGCATCAGGCGTGTAAACAGCCAATGCCTGTCCGGAGAAATGTATGAAATCAAATATTGAAAAAAAAATATCAGGGAAAAAATCAAAAAGCCGATTCAGGTCGATATATCCGGCCTTTGTCCTTCTGGCGTTCGCAGGCTGCGCGGCAAAAAATCAGGACCTGATCGGGTCCGGATTCAGCCTGCCGTTGACCGGATCACGGATAATCGCTGTGAAGGTGAAAAGCGTCTCTATGGGAAGGGAAATGCCGTGCAGGATTTATTTTCCGAAAGGCTATGGCGGCGGAAAGGATTATCCGGTGTGGTACGGTCTGCACGGCTATAGTTCCACCGAAACAATGTGGATAAACGCCGGCATGACGGAATCGGCGGACATATTGATCGAAAGCAATACAATTAATCCGATTATTATGGTATTTCCTTTTACAAGGGATGCGACGGCAAAGGAAATAAAGCAGGATTTCGAAGACGACGGAAAATTCGATGAGAGGAATATGGACCGGTTTATCCGGAAGGAGCTGGTGCCCTTCATCGATTCACGCTACGATACGGTAAGGTCGGCTTCCGGAAGATATATCGGCGGACTGTCAATGGGGGGGGCAATTGCCCTCCGCGTCGCCTTTCATCATCCCGATCTTTTCAGCAAGGCCGGAGGGTATACGCCGGCTGTGACCTCAAGCGACTATTCCGGAAGACAGCTTGAACAATGGCTTTACCCGAACGATGATATTTCGGAAATCGACGATGTCGTTGCGTTTGCCGGGAAGAAGGGGTTCGATAAGCTGGCCGTCTATCTCGATGCCGGCAATACCAACGATCCCTTTTTCACCGGAGTAGCATCGTT
>JAFGHO010000035.1 GCA_016930085.1 Spirochaetales bacterium | reverse complement strand
CCGGAATGGCAAGCGCCGCCAGAATGGCAAGCGCCGCCAGAAATGAAATAATATGGGTCATGAGGGAGAATGAAAGGCGAACCGGTATATCATGGCCGGTGAAATGGAACAGGAAGTAACCGCCCTGGGATGTGTGTGCGGGTGGCAAAAACAGCAGCAGGATATCCGCCGCGGCCGCCCCCAGACACCATGCGGCGAGTACGGCTGTAACCGGAAGGAAAAGTATTGTTTTTACACCCGGAATCGACGCGGCCGTTTTCTTCCCGCCTCCGCCTACCACTGAGGCGATGAGGAATAGCAGTATGATTAACGCGGCGGCAAGGAAAAGGACGTACAGTGCATATCTTACGATATCAAGGCGTTCCGCCGATCGTAAAAAATCAACCGCGTACGCTTTCCAATCCGACGCTTCGAGGTTCATTCCGGTGCGTTCGAAATACGTGTTAAGGTGTTCACGGAGCTCGGATAACCCGATATGTTTGGCAGGCCGCACAATGACATATTGCCACATTGCGGGTTGCGGCGGTGTTGCCGTGTCCTCGGTAACTGACGGGGTGATCAGTTCGAAAAAATATGAATCATCGAGTCTCGTCTCCGTAATCAATGCCGCATTCGCCGCTGCCTTCTTTTTCAATGGTCCGCCGGGTTCCTCAATGTCATCCGCCGGCAGTATCGGGAGTTTTTCACAGCGTTCGATGACCTCTTGTTCCACCGGGATCATTTCTTCCGAAGGGAGAAAAAGGCAGGCGGTCGCTTCGCCCGAATAACCTGTGTGCGGCAGGAGAAAATCACCGTCCGAGTAGGCGGCGGGGTCGAGCGGGGAAGCCGTCATTACGTTCCAGAGATTCACCGACCGTTCGGAGAGGAGTATCGGATCATCGGGCGCCACAGGATGAGCGTATAGACGCCCGATATCATTTTCCAGAACAGGTGACGGGACAAACCAGCGGCCGGGGGCGTTTTCTATTTTCTGAACGGGAAGACCGATCCGTTCAAATACCGCCTGAAACGAGGAGGGTTCGGTGATCCTGCACATAAAACGAATGCTTTTTCTCTCCGTTGTAAGACAGACCGCTTCGTAAAACGAAACGGGAGTCCACCCGGCAATATCGGAACGTGTGCCGAGAAACTCTTTCAATCCGGTCATGTCGGCTTCGGTAATGGGGGGAACCGGTTGTACGGCGGTTTCGGGTGTATATAGAAAGGGGTTGCCGCCGGATTGAGGACGGCTTATGATACATGGTCCGCTTGCGTATTCCGTAAAAAAAAGCCCGATCCCCGCCTTCAGAGAAACAAGCAGCTGATCGGAGGCGATAAAGACAAAAAAGAAGCACCATAAAAGGAGTGTCGCTGTCATTAATAGGCCATTGGTTTTTTTGATCGTATTCACCCTCTCTTCCGTCTGCAGGGAGACGAATAATCGCATTGAACAGTCTCGCTGTGATCGTGTCAAGAAAAACCTTGAAAGAAGCCTGTTTTTTTTCTACTATTCGGTATGAATATCGTTCTTTTTGAACCACATGAAATCTCTATACCGCTTCCGGCCAGCGACAGGCGGGCAGTACATATTACCTCGGTTTTGCGATGCGGGGCGGGGGATAGCTTCGATGCGGGAATCATCGGCGGTGCGAGGGGAAAAGCGACAATCGAAGAGGCCGGCAAAAAGGGAATACGCTTTTCTTTTACCGAACACAGGAAGCGGGAGAAGGACGACCTCTTTCCGGTCACCCTCATCGTCGGAAGCTCGCGGCCGCAGACGATGCGGAAGATACTCAACGAGGCAGCCTCGCTTGGTGTCGGCCGGATCGTGATCACGGGAACGGAGAAATCCGAAAAATCATACCGGCGAAGCAGGTTATGGACGACCGGCGAGTACCGGCGGCACCTGATTCTGGGCGCGGAACAGGCTTTTTCAACGAAGATCCCTGAGGTGGACCGATTCGACGATCTCGCTTCATGTTTGCGAACCGTGAAGCGGTGTGAACGAATCGCTTTGGACAATTATGAAGCCACAATCGCGCTTTCTTCTTTCACATTTTCATCCCCCTGCTGTGTGCTTGCCGTCGGACCGGAAAACGGCTGGTCCGCTTCCGAACGCCGAATGCTTCTGAACGGGGGATTCGTTTTAGCCCGCCTCGGCACCCGTGTTTTGAGAACGGAAACGGCATGTGTGGCCGGTATTTCACTCGTTCTTTCGGGGCTTGGTCTTTTCTAAGGGATGAGCCAGGTTTTTTATGATAGCCTCTTGTCACAATCCGGTTATTTCATTATCCTTTGGAGATGCTTTGCTGTTATCGAGCATAATGTTTCATGACTTTTTATGAGATCTGCGGACTCATTATATCACATCGACAGAAAGAGGGACGTTCGTGTCATCGCTGTTTAATATTCCCGCCGACAATATCATCATCAATCTCATTATCCTCGCCGGGAGTTTTTACCTGCTTGCAAGGAGTGCCGATTTTCTTGTCGACGGTTCGGTCGCGCTCGCCGTCCTTTTACGGATTCCAAAGATCGTCATCGGGATTGTCCTTGTCGGATTCGCGACGACGGCACCCGAGTTTACCGTTTCGCTTATATCGGCGTTGCGGGGGCTTCCCGAAATTGCGCTGGGAAACGCCGTTGGTTCCGTTATCGTCGACGACGCCTTCGCCCTCGGCCTCGGCATTATTGTCGCACCGGTGGCGATTGCAGTCGATTCAAAAATTCTCAAACGTTTCGGTCTTTTTCTGGTCGCGATCGATATAATCGCTTTTATACTGGCCTTCAACGGGACGATCGACCGGTGGGAGGGAATCGTTCTTCTGGTGATCCTCGTCGCCTACCTTCTCTGGGTGTTTCTTTCAGAAAAAAAGAGGAGGAATGCCGGGAAGAACGCGCTTCTGGATGACGAGGTCGAAGAACATGTAAAACCGGGGGGGGTTGCCCTGCAGTTCGGAAGATTTTTTATCGGTGTGGCCGGAGTGATTGTCGCGAGTGATTTCCTCGTCGAATCGGCAAAAAATATAGCGTGTATTTTCATGGTGTCGGAAGCGATTATCGGTCTTACCATCGTTGCAATCGGCACGTCATTGCCTGAAATCGCGACGGCGATCGTGGCGTCACGCAAAGGCCACGGCGACCTCGCGCTCGGCGATATCCTGGGCGCAGATATTCTCAATATGCTCTGGATAATCGGAGCAGCATCGGCCGCCAATCCGATCACCGTGTCGCTGAACATGATTTTCTTCTCGTTTCCCGCCATGTTCGTCATAGTGGGAAGCATGCTCGTTTTCGCCCGACTGGGATACAGGTTTGAACGCTGGAAGGGAATCGTTTTAGTTTCTTTGTACGGGATATATCTGGCCGCGGCTATTGTAATTTTTTTTATTTTTGGCATCGAGTCGTAGTGCGGGGACCGAAAAGGGTATTGACTTATTATAAATCAACTTATTATCTTATACCTAAATAAAATGGAAATGCCGATGTATTGTCGATAAGGGGTTTACTTTTGTAATCGAGTTATACTATAGTAATGGAAAACGATAGGAGCACGTGGAATATCTTACTACTTTTTTTAAAGGAGCGGCGAGGGAGGATATGTCTAAAAAAGAAGAAGCAGATAACAAAAACAATATACCGGATGAAGGATTATTAAAAGAAGAAAAAGCGGCCGGAAACGGAGACTCCGGCGATAACGGCCTTGAGAACAACGGAAACGGTGAAGAAACCGGATCGACGGACGGATTTACCGGCAAAAATGAATACGAAGAAAGTGCCGGGGGGGAAAGCGGGCTTTTTCGTTATCAGAAACGAATACAGGACCTGGAAGAAGAAAACAGTTCATTAAAAGACCAGCTCTTAAGAAAACAGGCCGATTATGAAAATTTCAGGAAACGGCTCATGAAGGAAAAGGAAGAAGCGATCAAATTCGCCAATCAATTGCTTCTTCTCGATATTTTGACCATAATCGATGATTTTGAGCGTGCGATCAAGTCATCGGAAGAATCAAAGGATTTTACCGCGTTACATGACGGTATCATTCTTATAGAAAAGCAGCTGGTGAGTATTCTCGAAAAAAAATGGAGTGTCAAACGGTTCGAATCGGTCGGGGAGGTGTTCGATCCCGACAAACATCTGGCGATCGCGGCCGAGGAGAGCGGCAGGCACGATATCTCGACGGTGATCGAGGATTATCAGAAAGGATACCTCTTTTTCGACAGGGTATTGCGTCCGGCCAAAGTGAAGGTCGCGCAACCCGTCAAAAAAGAAGACGAAAATAATAATACCGATCATATAAAAAACGAATCTCATAATGATGAAAAACAAGGAGGATAAGGCTTTATGGGAAGAATCATAGGTATTGATCTTGGTACAACCAATTCATGCGTGGCTATTATGGAGGGCGGGGAACCGGTCGTTATCCAGAACTCCGAAGGGCAGCGAACGACGCCGTCTATCGTCGGTTTTACACAAAAGGGCGAACGGCTTGTCGGACAGCAGGCAAAGAATCAGATGATCACCAATCCCGAAAATACCGTTTATTCGATCAAACGGTTTATGGGCCGCAGGTACGGTGAAGTCCCTGAGGAAATCAAGATGGTTCCCTATAAGGTGGAGGAGGTTCCCAATGGCGTCGTCATAAAGCTTCATGACAAACAGCATACTCCGCCGGAAATATCCGCCCTTATCCTTCAGAAAATGAAGCAGACGGCAGAGGATTACCTCGGAGAAAAAGTGACCGAAGCCGTTATCACCGTTCCGGCGTATTTCAATGACGCACAGCGTCAGGCGACCAAAGACGCCGGACGCATAGCCGGTCTCGAAGTGAAACGTATCGTGAACGAACCGACCGCCGCGTCCCTCGCGTATGGACTCGGTAAGGGTCCCAAAGAAGAAAAAATCGCCGTCTACGATCTGGGCGGCGGTACCTTCGATATCTCGATTCTCGAACTCGGGGACGGTGTGTTCGAAGTCAAGTCCACCAATGGCGATACCCATCTCGGCGGTGACAATTTCGACCAGCGTGTTATCGAATGGCTTATCGAGAACTTTAAAAAAGATTACGGTATCGATCTTTCAAAAGACAGAATGGCCCTCCAGCGTCTCAGGGAAGCCTCGGAAAAGGCGAAAATCGAGTTGTCGGGATCGCAAACGTCGGATATCAATCTGCCCTTTATCACGGCGGACTCATCCGGCCCGAAGCATTTGCAATACTCGCTGACACGCGCCAAATTCGAGCAGCTTGTCGGCGACCTCATCGAAAAAACCAAAGGGCCGTGCGTGCAGGCATTAAAGGATGCCGGACTCAATGCGTCGGATGTCGATCAGGTGATCCTTGTCGGGGGTTCCACGCGTATACCGGCGGTTCAGAAAATCGTCAAGGACCTTTTCGGAAAAGAACCGCACAGGGGTGTGAATCCGGATGAAGTCGTTGCAATGGGAGCCGCGATCCAGGGCGGAATTCTGGGCGGGGACGTCAAGGATGTCCTCCTCCTCGATGTTACGCCCCTTTCTCTGGGTATCGAGACACTCGGCGGCGTCTTCACGCGTCTGATCGAACGGAATACGACGATTCCGACACGAAAAAGCCAGATATTTTCTACGGCGGCGGATAACCAGACCGCGGTATCGATTCATGTGCTTCAGGGGGAGCGCGAGATGGCGAATCAGAACCGGACACTGGGGAGGTTCGACCTCACCGATATCCCGCCGGCGCCCCGCGGCGTTCCGCAGATCGAGGTGACCTTCGATATCGATGCGAACGGTATCGTTCATGTTTCGGCAAAAGACCTCGGCACGGGGAAGGAACAGAAAATACGAATCGAATCATCGTCGGGACTCAAGGAAGAAGATATTCAGAAAATGGTAAAGGAAGCGGAGATGCACGCGGCCGAGGACAAGAAAATCAAGGAACAGGCGGAAGTACGAAACGAGGCTGATTCCTTTATCTATCAAACGGAAAAAGCGTTACGGGATTACGGGGATAAAGTAACGGACTCGGACAGACAGAGTATCAACGCCGCTATCGAGGATTTGAAGAAAACGATGGGAACCTCGGATATCGCCGTGATCAAGCAGAAAATGGAAGCCCTCAAGCAGGTTTCATACAAACTTGCTGAAGAGGTATATAAAACGCAGGCCGGGCAGGGACAATCGAATACGGGGACGGAACAACCCGGTGCATCCGGCGGCACTTCGGATTTCAAGGCAGAGGGCGGCGCAGATCAATCGACATCGAAAGGCGATAATGTCGAAGACGTCGACTATGAGGTCGTCGATGATGACGAGAAGGAAAACAAATAGTAGCGATCATAAGATCGACACGAT